>NZ_SDIG01000171.1:0-13088 GCF_004122755.1 Streptomyces sp. TM32 | reverse complement strand
GCCCGCCGCAGGCGCAACGGCGACAAACCACCACGGCGGGACAGCCGACAACGTACGGCGCGCCGCAAAGCGCAACGGCGAGACACCACCGCGGCGGGAAAGCCGACAACGTGGGGAGTTAGGCCTTCGGCCTACCCAGCGCCCGGTAGGTCCAACCCGCCTTGCGCCACAGGTCGGGGTCGAGGGCGTTGCGGCCGTCCAGGATGCGGCGTTCGGCGACGACGTCGCCCAACGTGGCGGGGTCGAGCTCGCGGAACTCGCGCCACTCCGTGAGGTGGAGCACGACATCGGCGCCGCGTACGGCGTCCAGGGCGGTGTCGGCGTAGCCCAGCGTCGGGAAGAGGCGCCGCGCGTTCTCCATGCCCTTCGGGTCGTAGACCGTCACCTGGCCGCCCTGGAGGTGGATCTGGCCGGCGACGTTGAGGGCGGGGGAGTCGCGGACGTCGTCCGAGTCCGGCTTGAAGGTCGCGCCCAGTACGGCGACCCGCTTGCCCAGGAAGCCGCCGCCGCCGAGCGCGTCCCGGGTCAGCTCGACCATGTGACCGCGGCGCCGCATGTTGATCGAGTCGATCTCGCGCAGGAACGTCAGCGCCTGGTCGGCGCCCAGTTCGCCGGCGCGCGCCATGAAGGCCCGCAGGTCCTTGGGCAGACAGCCGCCGCCGAAGCCGATGCCGGCCCGCAGGAACTTCTTGCCGATCCGCTCGTCGTGCCCGATGGCCTCGGCGAGCTTCACCACATCGCCGTTGGCCGCCTCGCAGACCTCCGCCATCGCGTTGATGAAGGAGATCTTCGTCGCCAGGAAGGAGTTGGCGGAGGTCTTCACCAGCTCGGACGTCGGGTAGTCCATGACGATGAAGGGGGAGCCCTCGGCGAGGGGGGTGGCGTACACCTCACGCAGCAGTTCTTCGCCCCGCTCACCGGCCACGCCCACCACGATCCGGTCCGGGTGCAGGGTGTCCTTGACGGCGAACCCCTCGCGCAGGAACTCCGGGTTCCAGGCCAGCTCGACATCGGCGCCGGCCGGGGCTGCCGCGGCCAGCCGCTCGGCGAGCCGGGCCGCGCTGCCCACTGGCACCGTCGACTTGCCGACCACCAGGGCGGGCCGGGTCAGATGCGGAGCCAGCGCGTCGAAGGCGCTCTCCACGTACGACATGTCACAGGCGTACTCACCGTGCTTCTGCGGGGTGTTCACGCAGATGAAGTGCACATCGCCGAAGGCGCCGGCCTCCTCGTAGGAGGTGGTGAAGCGCAGCCGTCCGCTCGCCCCCTCGATCCCGGCGACGTGGCGGCGCAGCAGCTCCTCCAGGCCGGGTTCGTACATCGGGACCTCGCCCCGCTGCAGCATCTCGATCTTCTCGGGGACCACATCGAGCCCCAGCACCTCGAAGCCCAGCTCGGCCATGGCCGCGGCGTGGGTGGCGCCGAGGTAGCCGGTGCCGATCACTGTGATCTTGAGGGCCATGGATGCTCCAAACAAGCGGGGCGGCGCGGGCGCCGGCATGCAGGGTGGTGGTCGGTGTGCGGGCGGGCAGAAAATTGGCGCTGACAGAGCATAGTCGGGCGTGGAACGTCCCACTCCAGCCGCTCGCCCCCGCCCCGTGCGTCACTGTCGGCAACCTCACGTATCCGCAGGCGGGATCCGGCGCCTAGAATCCGGAGAGGTAACGGGTTACTTAACGGTAATTAGCACTTGCAGTCAGCTCTCAGGGGAGTGAGAAACCTTGGCGGGAACCGCTGATTTCGATCTGTACCGGCCATCCGAGGAGCACGACATGCTCCGCGAGTCGGTGCGCTCGCTCGCCGAGGCGAAGATCGCGCCGTTCGCCGCCGCGGTGGACGAGGAGGCCCGCTTCCCGCAGGAGGCGCTCGACGCGCTGGTCGCCAACGACCTGCACGCCGTGCACGTCCCGGAGGCCTACGGCGGCGCCGGCGCCGATGCCCTGGCGACCGTCATCGTCATCGAGGAGGTCGCCCGCGTCTGTGCCTCGTCCTCCCTCATCCCGGCGGTCAACAAACTCGGCTCGCTGCCGGTGATCCTCTCCGGCTCCGAGGAGCTGAAGGCCAAGTACCTGGGCCCGCTGGCCAAGGGCGACGCGATGTTCTCGTACTGCCTGAGCGAGCCGGACGCCGGTTCGGACGCGGCGGGGATGAAGACCAAGGCCGTGCGCGACGGGGACCACTACGTCCTCAACGGCGTCAAGCGCTGGATCACCAATGCCGGTGTCAGCGAGTTCTACACGGTGATGGCCGTCACCGACCCCGAGAAGCGCTCCAAGGGGATCTCGGCCTTCGTCGTGGAGAAGGGCGACGAGGGCGTCTCCTTCGGCGCACCGGAGAAGAAGCTCGGCATCAAGGGCTCGCCGACCCGCGAGGTCTACCTCGACAACGTCCGGATCCCCGCCGACCGCATGATCGGCGTCGAGGGCACCGGCTTCGCCACCGCCATGAAGACCCTGGACCACACCCGCATCACCATCGCGGCCCAGGCGCTCGGCATCGCCCAGGGCGCCCTGGACTACGCCAAGGGCTACGTCCAGGAGCGCAAGCAGTTCGGCAAGCCGATCGGCGACTTCCAGGGCGTCCAGTTCATGCTCGCCGACATGGCCATGAAGGTGGAGGCGGCCCGTCAGCTCACCTACGCCGCGGCCGCCCGCTCCGAGCGGATATCCGCCGGCGGCAAGGGCGAGGACCTGACGTTCTTCGGCGCCGCGGCCAAGTGCTACGCCTCGGACGCCGCCATGGAGATCGCCACGGACGCCGTCCAGCTGCTCGGCGGCTACGGCTACACCCGTGACTACCCGGTCGAGCGGATGATGCGCGACGCCAAGATCACGCAGATTTATGAAGGCACGAATCAGGTGCAGCGGATCGTGATGGCGCGGAACCTGCCGCAGTAGTAGGGGCGTACGGCGAGGGGCCCCGGATCGCAGTGGCGGTCCGGGGCCCCTCGTATGCCGGGCGGCGGTGGGTCAGTTGCCGCTGACCGTGACCTTCTCGTCGTTGTTCAGCTGCTGGACGAGCTGCCGGAGCTTGGCCTTGTCCCAGACCAGGTTGCCGCCGGTGGAGCCGGAGATGGGCATGTTCATCGACTTGCCGTCGCCGCCGGTGACGCCCTTCATCGCGAAGAACATGCTGCCGAGGTCGAACAGGTTCATGTCCTTGTCGACGATGAGGGTGTCCAGGCCGGCGCTCATCGTCGGGTAGAGCTTGAAGGGGTTGAGCACGGTGCCGGGGGTGGCCGTCTGGCTCGCCAGGGTCGCCAGGAACTTCTGCTGGTTCTTCGTCCGGTCCAGGTCCTGGCCGGCGAAGGCGTGCCGGGTGCGGACGAAGGCGAGCGCCTGCTGGCCGTTGAGCGTCTGCTTGCCCGCCGGGAAGTCGGCGCCGGAGTTCTTGTCCTTGAACGCCTTCGGGATGTCCATCTCGACGCCGCCGATGGCGTCCACGATGTTGGCGAAGCCGGCGAAGCCGATCTCGACGTAGTGGTCGATGTGCAGCTTGGTGTTGTACTCGATGGTGCGCACCAGCAGCTCCGGGCCGTCCTCGGCGTAGGCCGCGTTGAGCTTGGTGTGCCGGCCGGTGTTCGGGTACTTCTTGCCGGAGTCCGAGCCGACGAACGACGGTATCTCGACGTCGGAGTCACGCGGCAGGGATATCAGCGTCGGGCCGTTGCTGCCGTCGTGCAGGATCATCATCGAGTCGGTGCGCTTGCCCTCGGCGGAGCCGGTGTGCAGCTTCTGCTTCTCCGCGGCGGACATGCCCTCACGGCTGTCCGAGCCGACGATCAGGTAGTTGGTGCCGTCGCCTTCCAGCGGCCGGTCGATGACCTTGCTCAGGTCCACCTGGCGGCGGAGCTTGCCGTCGGCCCAGAAGTAGGTGGCGACCGAGGCCACCGCGAGCACCGCGACCAGAGTGATCACGGTCCACTTGATCCGCCGGCCCCAGCGCGGCCGAGGCCGCCCGGGACGGCCGTCGTAGCCGTAGTCGTCACCGCGACGGCCCCCGCCACCGCCGCCGTAGACCTCGCCGGTGTTGTAGCCGCTGTCGTATGCGTCGTCGTAGCCCTGGGACTGCTGCGGCGGCACGGTCGCGCCTCTGCGCGGGGACATCGACTGCGGCATCGGCGGCTCGTGCCGCTGGTAGCCGGGGGCCGCGTCGCGCCGCACCTTGGGCATGGCGCGCGCACCCTCCGGCTCGGCACTGCCGCTGCCGTATCCGTACCGGTTGCCGCTCTGGTCGCCGGACCACCCATTGGGCCACTCATTCATACGGGGAAGTGTGCATGCCGCGGCGGGGTGCTCCATAGAGCGGGTGCCGGATCGGGCCAGGGCTGTTGCAGAGCTGATGCAAAGCCACGGCGGCCTTCCACCGCATACCGGAAGGGGGAGTTGCCATCCCGACCTGGGATAACGGAAGGTCGTATTCCGGTTTGTGTCCGGCAGGGATCACGAGAGCAATGTCACGGACCTGCGGCTCGGTGCGAGAGCTGTCTCACGGACGGTCCGGGGCCCGGTCGCCTTCCGGCCACTTAGGGTGGCTGCATGACCGAACTCGCCACCGAAAACGCCGAGGAAGGGCAGGCCGGCAAGCCCACCTCTGTGTCCCGCATCACACTCAGCCACATCATGACGGCGGTCGACACCAACCTGCTGGGAACGGTGCACGGCGGCGTGATCATGAAGCTGGTGGACGACGCGGCGGGCGCGGTGGCCGGGCGCCACTCCGGCGGGCCGGCCGTGACCGCCTCCATGGACGAGATGGTCTTCCTCGAACCGGTCCGGATCGGCGACCTCGTGCATGTGCGCGCCCAGGTCAACTGGACCGGCCGCTCCTCGATGGAGGTGGGCGTACGGGTCCTGGCCGAGCGCTGGAACGAATCCAGCCCGGCACAGCAGGTCGGGTCCGCCTACCTCGTCTTCGCCGCCGTCGACGAGCAGGGCAAGCCGCGCCGGGTGCCGCAGGTGGTCCCCGAGACCGAGCAGGACAAGCGCCGCTACCAGGAGGCGCAGATCCGCCGCACGCACCGCCTCGCCCGGCGGCGCGCCATCAAGGAGCTGCGCGAACGGCGCGCCGCGGAAGGCCTCGACGGCACATAGCGGCGACCGTCAGCTGCGCGAGCAGCGCCAGCCCCGTGCCGATGACGGTGCCGGCCGCCGCGCAGATCACATCGTCGACATCGGCGATCCGCCCGGCCCGCATCAGCAGCTGCGCCGTCTCGATGATCAGGCACAGGCCCACCCCCAGCAGGAACGCTGCGGCGGCCGACGTGCGCGGCGCCGCGAACCTCAGCATCAGCGGTGCGGGGACGAACAGCGCGGCGTTGGCGATCTGCCGCCGCACCAGCATCGCCAGCTCCCCGGGCTCCAGCTGGGCGCCCAGGTCGAACAGCCCCTCTCCAGGTCGCCACCACACCGTCGCGTCCCCGGACCCGATCGGCTGGCTGGGGGCGAGCGTCGCCGCCAGGAGCAGCAGCAGCCAGCCGGCCAGCAGCATCCGGGCCGCGGTGCGCGGTGCGCGGTCGGCCGGGGCGCGAGCCGCCCACAGGGCCAGCGCCAGCGCCAGCAGCAGCGCCAGGATCAGGAAGAGCGCCACCGAGGCGGGGGTGATGCCGAGCACTACCTGCCACACGATGCGCCCCTTTCAGGACATCCAGGACATCAACTGCAGCTCCATTTTGTGACGTAGACCGTCTGCGCCCGCTCCATGACGCCCCGGATGCACTCGTCCCGGAGCATCTCCACCCGGCCGCTCAGCCCGACGGCGCCCCCTTGCGTCCGCCGGGTGCCGAACCAGCCGGGGAAGGCGGTGATCCGGTCGTTCCTGCGCTGGTAGCCGAGTCGCACGATGATCTCGTCCGGCCCGTCCGGCTCGTCCCGCCGGTAGGTCGCGGTGTACGTCCCGTCGGCCCCCACCGGACCGCTCAGGCACAGCTGGCCGCGCACCAGGTCCCCGCAGCCGGTCGGTGCGGCCGGCGCCGGCGGCGCGGCGGCGGCGGTGGCCGCGACCAGGCCCAGGGCCGCGAGGGCCACCGTGACCCGGCGCGCACGGTGCTGCGCGTACGGCCGGCGGGCCGGCGGTCCGGGCAGGGTGCGGCGGGGTGCGGGAACGCTCATGCCGCCTCGCCCCGCTCGGCCCCGCCCGCGCGAGGCGCGCACGCTGCGACGCGGGGCACGCGACCGGCAGCCGGCCGCCGGAGCCCGCCGCGCCGGCTCATGGGCACACCGCCTGATCGCCGGTGATCGCCGCGATCCCGCCGGGCCGCTGCGGCGGCTCCTCGGCCCGCACCCGCTGCACCGCCCGGTGGTCCCGGCCGACCGTCACCTGCATCACCGGCCCCTGCCCGGTCACCGGGTGCAGCTCGGCGCCGGGCAGCGCGACGGCCAGCGAGCGGGCCGAGCGGTCCCAGCGCGGGTCGTAGGCGACGACCGTGCGGGGCACCGTGCCGAGAGGGGAGGCGCTGGGGGCGCCGGTGGTGGCGAAACCCGTGGCGTGCAGCTCCCCGGCCACCGAGGTGCCCGCCCCGGCCCGGCCGCTGCCGTTGTCGACCTGCACCTGGACCTGGCCCGGCGGTACGTCGACGACCCGGCCCCGCGGCGCCTTCCCGTCCCGGTGCGCCGCGATCGGCTTGTCCTCGCGGATCGCCTGGAAGAGCTTCGGCGCCTGCACCGGATCCCAGCGCACGGTCGAACCGACGCCCGGCACCGTCTGGGCCGTACTGGCCAGCGGCACCGACGTGAACTCCGAGGACGACGGGGAGAAGCCGCGCATCGCCTGCCCGAGGTCGACCAGGTCGTTGGCCCCGAAGCCGGAGTCGGCCCGTACGGACCGCAGCATCGTGTCGGCGACGTCCCTGAAGCGGATGGGGTTCATCAGCACTCCGGAGGAGGTGATCTTGTGGATGAGGGCGGCCAGGAAGCGCTGCTGGCGCTGCATCCGGCCGAGGTCGGCGGAGCCGTCGATGTGCCGGGAGCGCACGTACTGCAGCGCCTGTCCCCCGTTGAGCTGTGACTTGCCGACCGGCAGGGCCAGGCCCGTATAGCTGTCCCGCAGCGGTCGTACGGTGCAGATCTCCACCCCGCCGACCGCGTCCACGCTGCGCATGAAGCTGGTGAAATCGACCTCCAGATAGTGGTCGATGTGCACCCCCGTCATGTGCTCCACGGTCCGCACGGTGAGGTTGGGCCCGCCCTCGGCATAGGCCGCGTTCAGCTTGATGGCGTGGACCGGGCGCGGGGCCCCGGTGACGGCATCCGTATGGGCGGGGACCTCGGCATAGGAGTCGCGGGGGAGGCTGATCACGCTGGCGCGGTCCCGGTCGGCGGAGAGGTGCACCAGCATGAGGGTGTCGGTGCAGTGACAGGGCGCGCCGCCCAGGTGGTACTTCTGCTTCTCCGCGGGGGTGAGCTTGTCCCGCCCGTCCGTGCCGACGACCAGGAAGTTCAGGCCGTCGCCGCCCCCGGGGCGGTTGCTCATGCCCTTGAAGGCGTCCACCCGGCCGAGGCCGCTCTCCACGCCCGTGACCATGGCGTGCCCGATCCCGCTCGCGGCGAGTACCAGCACGGACGCGGCGGCGCCGATCCGCAGCCCCCAGCGCTTCCCCGGCGGGCGCCGGCGCGGCGCGGGCCGGGCGGTCCGGCGCCTGGCCGGACGGGGGGAGCGGAACGGCGCGGTCACGGGGGACACCTCCGCGGCTGGACGGCGTGAGCGGTGCCCGGCGGGGAGCGGGGCAGGACGGTGAGGAGGCAGGTGGGGACGAAGCCGGCGAGGACACCGTAGGCCCATACGATCGGCTGCAAAGCGCCACACGCCGGGCATCCGGCGCCCGGCCACCCGGCTGCGCCCGAGGGTGTCCCCCGTTCGCGGTAACGTGAGGCGCGATACTGCAGTCTCCCGGCGGGCGCTGCCGTCGCTGGCGGCCGCCGCGGGCCGTAACCCCTGAGGAACCATGCCGCAGCAGCAGCCCCCGGCCGTCTCCGTGATCATGCCGGTGCTCAATGAGGAACGTCACCTGCGCAACTCGGTCCGGCACATCCTGGAGCAGGAGTACGCCGGAGAGATGGAGGTGGTGATCGCCCTCGGCCCGTCCACGGACCGTACGGACGAGATCGCCGCCGAGCTCGTCGCCGAGGACCCCCGGGTGCACACGGTGCCGAACCCCACCGGCCGTACGCCCGCCGCGCTGAACGCCGCGATCAAGGCGTCCCGGCACCCCATCGTGGTGCGGGTCGACGGCCACGGCATGCTCTCGCGGAACTACATCGCCACCGCCGTGCGCCTCCTGGAGGAGACCGGCGCGGCGAACGTCGGCGGCATCATGCACGCCGAGGGGGAGAACGCCTGGGAGGACGCGGTCGCCGCCGCGATGACGTCCAGGATCGGCGTGGGCAATGCCGCCTTCCACACCGGTGGACAGGCGGGCCCCGCCGAGACCGTCTACCTCGGCGTCTTCCGGCGCGAGGCCTTGGAGCAGCAGGGCGGCTACAACGAGGAGTTCATCCGCGCCCAGGACTGGGAGCTGAACTTCCGCATCCGGGAGGCCGGCGGCGCGATCTGGTTCTCACCCGAGCTGAAGGTCCAGTACCGCCCGCGGCCGAGCGTCAAGGCGCTGGCCAAGCAGTACAAGGACTACGGCAAGTGGCGCCACGTCGTGGCCCGTTACCACGCCGGATCGATCAATCTGCGCTACCTCGCGCCGCCGACCGCGGTGTGCGCCATCGCGGCGGGCCTGGTGGCCGGCGCGGCGGTCACGCCGTGGGCGCTGATCGTCCCGGGCGGCTACCTCGCCGCCATCGTCGCGGGCTCGGTGCCCGCCGGTAAGGGCCTGTCGCCGAAGGCACGCCTCCAGATCCCCCTGGCCCTGGCCACCATGCACATGGCCTGGGGCGTGGGCTTCCTGACCAGCCCCCGCTCGCTCGCCAGGAAGGTCATCGCCAGCCGCCGCCCGGCCGTGCCGAACCCTGCGGTGGGGGCCGAGTAGGCGGGGTCCGCTCTCCGTGGAGGCGTCCCCTCCGCGCCCGAACCTCCCCTCCTCACCACGCCCACCCCCCGAAGGGGGGGTGGGCGGCGGGGAACCCGGACCGGCGGCCGGCGGGGAACCCGGACCCTCAGAAGCTGTACTGCGGATTCACCTTCATGCAGGCCTTGGAGTCCTCGCCGTTGAGCGCGTCCGCGCTGTCCGGGGCCTTGTCCGCGCTCTTCTCGTCGCCCGACGTCTTCGGGTACGCCGAGCCGGTGCGCCAGTCGTTGCCGATCACCAGCCGCATCCCGGTGGCCGAACTCGACTCCCGTACCGCGCCCTTGGGCAGGCCGAGCGTCTTCGCCAGCGCCAGGGCGTCGCCGCGCAGCTTCTTGTCCCCGTAGGTGATCGTGGTGTCGGCCTGCGTGGTGAGCGTCGGGTCGGTGGCGGCCGCGCCGTAGCCGAGGCCGGCGAGCCGCTGCTGGATGACGGCCGCGCGGCCGGAGACCGGGCCGTTCACCGTGCTGTTGGTGCCGTTCTGCACCACCACCTTCAACTCGCCCTTGGGAGTCGAGGGCTTGGGCGCCGGCGCCGCCTTCTTCTTCTTGTCCTTGCCGTCCAGCGCGGTGTCGTTGCGCAGCAGCGCGAAGGTGGCCTCCGCATCGCCGGGCTTGGGCTCGACGTACTGCTCGCCGGGGCCGTACTGCCAGGGCATGGTGACCATCGTGATGCGCTTGGTCGGCACCCGGTTGAGGTCGCCGCCCAGGTCGTAGAGCTTCTTGACGGTGTCCAGGCCGTCGTCGACGGTCAGGGACCTGGTCGCGGCCTCCGCCAGGTCGCGCAGCTGGCCCGGGTCGGTGAGCTTGGTGCCCTTCTTGAGCTGACGGACCATCGAGTTCATGTACATGTGCTGGGCCTTGGCCCGGCCGATGTCGGTGTTGTCCTCGAAGCCGTAACGGGTGCGCAGCCATTGCAGGGCCTGCACGCCCTTGACGGAGTGGGTGCCCTTGGTGAGCTTCAGCCCGCTGCCGTGACCCTTGCTGTCGTGCGAGTAGACGTTGTTGTCGACACAGACCGGGACACCGCCGATGGCGTCCGCCATGGAGACCACACCGGAGAAGTCGACCATCATGAAGTGGTCGATGTAGACGCCGGTCAGCTCCTGCCAGGTGGCGAGGGTGCACCCCGGACCGCCGTGCTGGAGCGACTGGTTGATGGCCGCGGAGGTCTGTGGATAGACCTGGTGCGTCTTGGGGTCGGTGCACTGCGGGATCGTCACCCGGGTGTCCCGCGGGATGGAGATCACCGACATGTTGCTGCGGTCCGCGGAGACGTGCAGCAGCATCTGGACGTCCGCCAGCGGCTTGCGGTCCGCGTCCTGCCGGGCGCCGCCGAGCTTGATGTTCTCCGCGCTGTTACGGCCGTCGGAGCCCAGCAGCAGGATGTTCAGCGGGCTCTGCCCGAAGGCGTTGGGGTCCGGCTTCTTGAGCCCGCCCCCGCCCAGGGACCGCGGCGCCTTGCGGAGGTTGGCATTGAGGTGCTCGTAGTACCAGTACCCGGCGCCCGCGCCGCCCACTATCAGGACGGCGAGGGTGAGGGCCGTCCAGCGCAGCACCTTGCGGCCCTTGCCCCGGCGCGGCCGCCCCCCTTTGCGGTGGCCGCCGTCGGCGGACGTGTCCCCGTCCTCGGGGGGCACGCCGCCGTCGGCGGGCGTCCAGCCGGGGGCGTCCGGCGGCAGCCCCCCGTCGGAGTAGAGACCGTCGTCCCAGCCCAACTCCTGTGCGTCCGGCTCGCGTCGTCGACGCGAGCCGTCACCACGCACACTGCTCTGCCGCATCTGGCCCTCTCCCCGTTCTCCGTCCGATGGTGCGCTCGGCGCCTCGGCGGGGCGGCCGGATCCTGCTCAGATCACTTCGCGCAGACGTTCTTGTCATCTGCATTGACGTTCTGCACCCCGTCCGGGGTTTCGGTCGGCGCCTCGATCGGTGAGCCCGGTGCCTTGAAGTCCTTCCCGAGGGTGAGCTTCATCGGCTGACGGTCACCGGCGTTCTGCGCCGACTTCTTCAGTGCGCTCTTGGGCAGACCCATCCAGTCGGCCAGAGTGGCTGCCTGGTCGGCCTGGTTGGGCGCGTATTCGAGGCGGGTGGCGGCCAGCTTCGCCGGGGCGTTGCCGGCGTTGGTGGAGAGCTTGGCGGCCTTGGAGTTCTGCAGCCAGTCCACGGTCTCCTGGGCCGAGCCGATCGGCCCGCCGCCGTTGGTGACATCGACCCGCACCTGCTCGGGCGGGGCCTTCTTCACCGGCGCGGACTTCTTGCCCTTGCCCTTCTTGCCCTTGGCCAGGGTGTGGTCCGCGCGCACCATGGCGAACAGCGGGTCCGCCGCGGTCTTGTTGAGAATGACGGTGGCCGGGTCCTTGGGGTTGTCCAGCACCGGCACCGTGGCGAAGGTGATCTTGTCGATGTCGACCTTCTTGAGGTCGTTGCCGAAGTCCAGCAGCTTGCCCGCCGTGCCGATACCGGTGTCGACGGTGAGCGCCTTGGTCGCCGCCTGGCTGACGTCGTAGAGCTTGCCCGGGCTGCTGAACGCGCTGGACTTCAGCTTGCGGATCAGCGAGCTGAGGAACTGCTGCTGCATCTTGATCCGGTCCAGGTCGCTGCCGAATCCGATGGCGTGCCGGGTACGGACGAACGCCAGCGCCTGCTCGCCCTTGACGATGTGCCGGCCGGCCTTCAACTTCAGGTGCGACTTGGGGTCGTTGAGGTCCTTGGCCGCGCACACCTCGACGCCGTCCACCGCGGTGGACAGCTCCTTGACGGCGTTGAAGTCGGCCATCATGAAGTGGTTGATCTTCAGCCCGGTCATCTGCTCGACGGTGCGCCAGGTGCAGCCGGGGTCCCGGCCCTCCTGGCCCAGGCTGGTGTTGAAGCGCACCTGGTTCTCGCCCGGGACGATCTTCTTCGAGCCGTCCTTCTGCTTCGTCGGGCAGTTCGGGATGTTGGTGATCATGTCGCGCGGGATGCTCAGCGCGGTGGCGTTCGTCCGGTCCTTGGAGATGTGCATCAGGATCGTGGTGTCCGCGTGCCCGACGCTGCCGGCATCGCCGTAGCCGGAGTTGCCCTTACCGTCCCGGGCGTCCGTCCCGATGATGAGGACGTTGACCGGGCCGCTGGAGACCGCTTCGTTCTCCACGCCGACGTCGACCTTGGAGATGTTGCCGTCCAGCTGCTGGTAGACGTAGTACGCGGCGCCGCAGCCGGCGACGAGCACGAAGCTCACCACACCGGCCGTCCAGTACAGCGCCTTCTTCTTCCCGGTCGCCTTCGGCTTGGGCTTACGGCGGCCGACCGGGCCCGACGCCGTTGCCGTCGCCGTCCGGTTGCCCGCCGCCCGGCGTGCCGCCCGGCCGCCGGACGGCCGCTCGCCGTCCTCGGCCGCGGCGCCCTCGTTCCGCCGGCCGCGCTGGGTCGGCAGCGGACGGGTGTCGGTGTCACCGCCCTCGCTGCCCGGATTGCGCGCGGCGCGTCTGCTGCCGGGAGTCTTCCGGTCGGAGGGCCGAGCGGGGGCTTGACCGGCATGGTCAAGTCGCAGCTCGTAATTGCCGGTGTTCGGATCGAACACCCACTGATCGGCGGGATCGACGTTGTTGTCGCCCGCCCGCCCACGGCCTTGCGCGTCCACGGTGCCTTGAGTCCTCCGTCGGTGCCACGCGGCGCCATCCCCTCAAGGCGCTCGGTCGGTCGATCGTGCATTGCATGGTCATCGGTCGGATGGTGGCCCGACCGGATCGCTCACACTATCCGCCCAGTTCAGCGCCCCGCGACGCCCGTGACAAAATCCACTTACCTACAACTGGGCAATCCGCCCAATACATTCGAGTAGCCGGGTGTACTTTGCGGCATCTTTATTCGCAGCTCCCGTGTTCCGCGGTCGTCCCGGGAAAGGCCGGCCCCGAACCCGGCGCCGGCGAGGGTGATCCTTCCGGCCGGCCGGACGGTGCCCCCTCTCCCGTGCGGACCGGTGCCTCCGCACTGTCGGGCGGCGGCGTCACGGTCACCCGAAGATCCCTGCGCAACTGCCCGAAGAGCCGTTCCGCGTCCGGTTGCACCAGCTCATCGCGGTTGCGGTCGAAGCGGTA
>NZ_SDIG01000170.1:0-13565 GCF_004122755.1 Streptomyces sp. TM32 | reverse complement strand
GGGGACGAATCGGGGGCGGAGGCGGGGGAGCCGGGGTCGGTGGCCGGGGCGTGCTCGCGAGTCATGACCTCAGCCTGTCAACCGGGTTCCTGAGCCACACATCATTTTTCCGGCACTGCCCTGGCCGGCACTGCCCTGGCCGGCACTGCCCTGGCCGGCACTGCCTGCCGGCCCGGCCGGCCCTACGCCCGGCGGGCCTCGCCGGGCGGGAGGAGCGGCAGCAGGGCCGAGATCGCGGCGGAGAGGGCGACGTTGAGGCCCACTGCGGCCGCCAGGGCGTGCCCGTACGCGGCGATGTCGTGGTGGCCGGCGCCGCCGAGCGCGCCGTAGTAGAGGATCCCGACGACGGCCACGCCGACCGCGCCGCCGATCTGCTGGCCGGTGGAGAGCACCCCGGAAGCCATGCCCACCTCCGCGGGTCCGACGGTGCGGAGCACCGCGTTCAGCAGCGGGGTGACCAGCAGTCCGTTGCCCACGCCCACCAGGACCAGGGCCGGTGTCAGCTCCCAGGCGGTCAGCCCGGCACCGGAGCGGACGGCGAGCGCGCCGGTGCAGAGGAAGCCCACGAGGCCGGTCAGTGCGCCGAGTTGCAGCACCCGCCGCCCGAAGCGGGCCAGCCGTCCGGCGAGGAGGCTGGCGGCGAAGAAGGCGACGGCGAGCGGCGTGTAGACCAGCCCGGCCCCGAGCGCGTCCTTCCCCAGGCCGTCCTGCAACGTCAGCGACAGGATCAGGAAGAAGGAGTTGATGCCCGCGTACGTGAGCAGGACCAGGGCCATCCCGACCGCGAACGCACGCTCACGCAGCAGCCCCAGCCGCACCAGCGGGGCACCGCCCGCCGCGTCCGCCCACCGCTCCACCAGCCCGAACGCAGCGAACGCGGGCACACATGCGGCCAGGCCGAGCCAGGTCCACGGCGGCCAGCCGGACGAGCGGCCCTCGACCAGCGGCACCACGAGCAGGAAGAGCGCCACGGTCAGCACCACGGCACCGGGCAGATCGAGCCGGCGGGCCCGCGGTGCCCGTGACTCGGGCACGAACAGCCCGGCGAGCAGCAGCGTCACCACCCCGATGGGCACATTGACCCAGAAGACCGGCCGCCACGTGGAACCGAAGAGATCGGCGGCGATCAGTACACCGCCCACCAACTGCCCGGCCATCGTGGCCATTCCGATGACGGCACCGAGCGCACCGAACGCCGTCGGGCGCTTCTCCGCCGGGACCATCACCTGGATCACCGCGAAGACCTGCGGGAACATCGCCGCCGCGCTGAGTCCCTGGACCAGTCGTGCCGCGATCAGGCTGCCGGCGCCGGGCGCGAGCGCACAGCCCACGGAGGACAGCGTGAACAGCGCCATCCCCAGCAGGAACAGCCGCTTGCGCCCGAAGCGGTCGCCGAGCCGGGCGCCGGTGACCAGGGCGAGCGCGTAGGTGAGTTGATAGCCCGCCAGGATGAGCTGGACATCGGCCGCGGAGGCGTGCAGATCGGCTTGGATGGCGGGCGCGGCGACCAGCACGATGAAGGTGTCGAGCACCGCCATGAAGGCCCCGACCAGCACGATGGCCAGGGTGCGCCAGGGGGCTGCTGTTGCGGGGTCGCCGGCCGTATTGGACGATCCGCCGGCCCGCGATGGTGTCGCGGTGCGCGGTCCGTTGGCGGCCGGGGGTGGTGTCTGGTTCATGCGGCCAGCGTCGGACGACGCCGCCGCGGCGAACAGAGACCGATTATGCTGGTTTTCCCACCACCCCCCTCTACGTGCTGCGCCCCAGACGTCCGCGCGGCGGCCCCGACGCGGCCGACGCCCCCGCGAGCCGCGGCGAACGGGAGTACCGATGGACGACCAGCAACGACGCCGCAGCCTCGGGGAGTTCCTGCGCTCGCGCCGGGAGCGGCTCACGCCCCAGGAGGCGGGCATCCTCGCGGGGCCCCGGCGGCGTACCCCGGGGCTGCGGCGCGAAGAGGTCGCCCAGCTCTCCGGTGTCAGCGTGACCTGGTACACCTGGCTGGAGCAGGCGCGCGACATCACCGTCAGCCGACAGGTCCTCAGGAGTCTGGCGCGGGCCCTGATGCTCAGCTCGGTCGAGCGCCGGTACCTGTTCGCGCTGGCCGGAGTGCCGCTGCCGGAGCGCCCGGCGGACGGCGGTCCCGGCCCCGCGCTGCAGAAGCTGGTGGAGGCGCTCGAACCACACCCCGCCTATCTCCTCGACGCCAACTGGGACCTGGTCGGCTGGAACCGTGCCGAGGCCGGACTGATCGGCGATCCGGGACAGCTGGAGCCGGCCGAACGCAATCTGCTGTGGCTGGTGTTCATGGATCCGGCGATGCGCTCGCTGCTGGCCGACTGGGACGGGCAGGCGCAGGACCTGGTCGCCCAGTTCCGGGCGGACGCCCGGCAGCGCTCGGGGGATCCGCGCTTCGAGCAGCTCACGAACGGGCTGCGGGAGGCGAGCCCGGAATTCCGGACCTGGTGGGCGGCGCATGACATCGCCGACTTCGGCAGCAGCCGCCGGCGCTTTGCGCATCCCCGGGTCGGGGCGCTGACCTTTGACTATGTGAAGCTGGCGGCGCTGGACGCACCCGGCATCAAGCTGTTCGCCTGTATGCCGGCGGATGCCACGACGGCGGCCAAGCTGCCCGCACTCCAGCGGTGCGCGACGGGTGAGGCGGGCGAACCGGGCCGGTCGGGCAGGTCGGGCGAGCTGGGCGAGCCGGGCGGTGCGCCGGGTGCCGGGGCAGGTGCTTCGGCAGAGGCGGATTCGGCAGCAGCCCGCTGAACCGCCCCACACGCGTGAGCTGAACCCCGCCGCACTCCGCCGCACCCCGCCCCTACCGCCGCGGATTGACGGCGACGGCCTTGAAGAACGTGTAGTGGAAGGTCCCGCCGTCGTCCGCGGCCCTTCGCAGCTCGGCGACCCCCAGGTCCCAGTCGGCGGCGGTGGTGAGACCAGCGCCCAGCGCCTCGTCCCGGACCGACTCGACCATGGCGACAAAGGTCTTGAGGGTGAAGCCGGCCACGAGGGCCGGCTTGGTCCGGTCCGCATAGGCCGTACGCGGCCGTACCACCACGTCGGCGAATCCGGCGTCGGTGAGCAACGGCTGCAACTCCCGCCCGAGCAGGGCATTTCCACCGGCCGCGGCCTGTAGGCGTACCTGGTGGCCGATCACCTCACGGGCGTGGTGGCTGTCCGGGTGGAGGACCACCGAACCGTGGTCGCCCTCGATCACCGTGAGCGTGCCGCCGGGCCGCAGTACGTGTCGCAGCCGGGCCAGCGCCAGCCCGGGGTCGGGGAGATGCTCCAGCACGAAGCAGGCGAAGATGTGGTCGAACTCCCCGTAGTCGCAAGGGAGATGGTGCAGATCGGCGAGGAGCCACTCCACGCCCGCCCCGGGCTCCTGCTCCGACAGGCAGGCGCGGGCCTGCGCCAGCGACTCCGCGGACCGGTCGACCGCGACGATCCGCGCCCCCGGGCTGTTCCTGGCCAGGTGGACGGTCTGCGCGCCCACCCCGCAGCCGATCTCCAGGACCCGGCTGCCGGCGGGGTACGCCGTACCGGCATGCAGCAATGCGGCGAGGGCGTCCGCCTGGTCGCCGAGACGGCGGGCCTCCCGCTCCGAATAGCCGTGTACGTACGCGGTGTCGGTGTTCATGGCTCCACCGTGCCGGGACAATGGCCCGGTGCACAGGTCCAAAGAGCAGCCTCCCGACCGGTCCATAATTTCCTCCCCCGGCACCCCGTCGTCCCGGTCGTCTCCATCCCGTCCCTCCCCCTCCTCCCCTCCGGTGTCTGCCGGCTGCTCCGATTTCCTCCAGCTGAACATCGCGGACGCGTCTCCGGGCGGCCGGTCGGACTGGCTGGCCCGGGAGCTGCGGCGGGCGATCGCGGACGGCCGGCTGCCGGTGGGGAGCAGACTGCCCGCGACCCGGACGCTCGCCACCGACCTGCGGGTGTCGCGGGGCGTGGTCACCGAGGCGTACCAGCGGCTGACCGAGGACGGGCAGCTGGCCGGGCGGGGCCGGGGCGGAACCATCGTCGTCGCCGCCCCCGTGATGGCGCCCAGGCCGACCACCTCCAGGACCCAGCCGTACGCCTCCCATCCCGCCGCGCCCGTACCTCCCCAGCCGTTCGCCGCACCGCCCGGCCCGGAGATCTTCGACGAGCTGCGTGCCGCACCTGCCCGGATCGACCTCTCACCCGGCGTCCCGGACCTGGCCGCCTTCCCCCGCACGGCCTGGCTGCGCGCCGAACGCACGGTGCTGGCGGACCTCCCGGCCGCCGGCATGGGGTACGGCGACCCGCGCGGCACCCCGGCGCTACGACAGGCCGTGGCCCACTGGCTGGCCCACAACCGTGGGATCCGGGTGGACCCGGACGAGGTGCTGATCGTCGCCGGCACCTCGCAGGCGCTCGGCCTGATCGCGCAGGTGCTGCATCGTGACGGCGACCCGGCGATCGCGGTGGAGGACCCCGGCTCACTGGGCGTGCGGCAGCATCTCCAGTACTGGCAGGTCGCGACTCCACCGATACCGGTGGATGACGACGGGCTGTGCGTGGACGCGCTGCGGGCCAGCGGTGCGCGGGCCGTCCTGCTCACGCCGGCCCATCAGTTCCCGACCGGGGTGGTGCTCGGCGGCCACCGGCGCAGGGACCTGATGCACTGGGCATCGGCCGGCGGCCTGATCGTCGAGGACGACTACGACGCCGAGCACCGCTACGACCGCGCCCCGGTCCCCGCGCTGCGCTCGCTCCTGCCGGATCAGGTCTGTTACGTCGGCACCGTCTCCAAGCTGCTGGCGCCCGCCCTGCGGGTGGGCTGGCTGCTGGCACCGTCGCGCTACCGGAAGGCGCTGGCCGACGCCAAACGCTTCGCCGACCTCGGCAATTCCGCACTGCCACAGCTGGTGCTGGCCCGCCTGATGGAATCGGGCGAACTGGAACGCCGGCTGCGTCTGCTGCGCCGCCGCCACCGGCGCCGCCGCGACGCCATGATCGCGGCAATCGGCGCGCACCTTCCGGGCGCCACCGTGCACGGCGCCGCGGCGGGCCTGCATCTGACGATCACCTTCGACCAGGGCGGCCCCGCTGCGTCCGATACGGACCTGGCCGCCGCCGCACTCGCCCGCGGCGTGAAGGTCCACCCGCTGTCCTGGCACCGCCAACGCCCCGGCCGCCCGGGCCTGGTACTCGGCTACGCAGCCCGCACCCCGGGCGACATCACGGCAGGAATGGCGCTACTCGGCGAGGCACTGACCAACTGGCCCTGACCACCCGGACCGGCTCCGGCCACCCGGACCTGCACCCCCCTACGCCCCGCCTTCCCCCTCGAAGTGGATCAGCGGCTTGATGATGCCCCCCTCCTTCGACGCCATCATCTGAAAGGCCCGTTCAATCTCACCGAAACCGAATTCGTGCGTGGTCATCGGCGTGGGATCGACCTTCCCCGTCTCCATCAACCGGAAGATCCGCCGAAGCCACCCGCGACCTCCGCGGTTGAACCCGCCGTAGACCTGTTTGTCGGCCATGCCGTATCCGAACGGCTCCAGGGGAATCTTCAGCGGCTCTCGCACCTCCCCGTGGTACCCGACGTTGGAAATACGCCCTCCCGGCTTCGTGACCCGGAAGGCCGCCTCCCAGGTCTCCGGGCTGCCGAGCGCCTCGATGGCCGCGTCGACCCCCTGGCCGTCCGTCAGCTCCAGGATCCGCTCGACCGGGTCGCACCGGGTGTGGTCGACGATCAGATCGGCGCCGAATCGGCGGGCGAGTTCCTGACGAGCGGGAATCGACTCGACGGCGATGATGAGGCCGGCGCCGAGCAGCCGGCAGCCGATCGTCGCCGACAGCCCCACCGCGCCCTGCGCGAAGATCGCGACGGTCTCGCCCAGGGCGAGTTCCGCGTGTTCGGCGGCGACGAACCCGGTGGAGAGCATGTCCGTCGCATACAGCGCCTGGTGGTCGGAGAGACCGTCGGGAAGCGGTGCGAGATTGGCCTCGGCATTGTTGACGAGGAAGTACTGGGCCAGTGTCCCGTCACGCCGGTTGGTGAATGCGGCGCCGCCCAGCATCAGCCCGTGGCATTGCGAGGAGAATCCGCGCTGGCAGGAATCGCACTGGAAGCAGGGCGTGATCCCGGCAGCCGCGACGCGCTGGCCTTCGACCAGTCCCTCGACAGCCGAGCCGAGCGCATGGACGACACCGACCGCCTCGTGCCCCAGCGTCACATCCGGAGCCACCGGAATGACGCCCCGCATGACGTGCACATCGGTCGTGCACACCAAGGCCGCGGTGGTGCGCACCACCACGTCATTGGGGCCGGGCTCGGGGACCGCCTTCTCGATGACGCCGACCTCGCCGACCGTCCGGAGAACGAAAGCTCTCACGTGTGCTCACCCGCCGTCCGATGCGGGAGCGCGAGGAGATCGAGATCGTCGGCGTGGCTGTGGCTCATGCCATCGCCCTTCCCGCAGGTGAGGCGGGCGATGGTCGTTACCTCATCTTCCGCCCGTTCGGCCGACAGCCAACGCGGCGACGCTCCGGGCACTGCTCATCTCATCGTGTCCTCGCCTCGCCCTCATACGGAGCCGGCCCGCCGTCCGGCAGGTAGTCGTGGTGGTCCCGACGGTCCTGGTGGTCCCGGCGGTCCTCCGGTACGGGCAGCCGCCCGCCTCGGCTGTCGGCGACGCGCAGGACGTCGTCCAGCGCCATCGTGGCCCGCAGAAGCGTGACCCGGAGCATGAGCGATCCCGCCGTCGGATCGTCCAACACCTCCTCGGCCTCGGCGAGTACGGCTGCGCCCGCCCGCATCTGCTCCGCCTCCACCAGGTCGGCCTTCCGGGAGAGATAGCCGCCCGCGTCCTCGCTCCGCAGAAAGCACGGATTCCCCCCGAGCGACAGCCACGGCAACAGCCGCAGCCCGGACCCTGGGCGCTGGGGGTTATCGGGGTCGTAGCGGCCGAAGATTTTCCTCAACTCGTCATCCTCCAAGGGGCGGTGTCGACACCCGGCCCGAACCGGCGGCCACGGGAGTCTTTTTGCGTACACCCTCCTAGCGTTGTGTCACGCCGATAGGCTCGCCAGTGCACAGAGCGTGACAATGCATTCGTCACAAGGGGGTTGACGAAATGGGCAGCGCCTACGGCGACTGGCTCCGCGAACAGCGGGAATCGGCCCGGCTGACACAACAACAGCTGGCGGACGCAGCGGTGATGACCCGCTCGCACATCGCCCACATCGAGGCGGGACGCCGGATCCCGTCGAAGGAGGACGCGCGACGGCTGGACCAGGCGCTGAACACGGGGAATGTGTTGAGCAGCT
The DNA here is from genome assembly GCF_004122755.1 of Streptomyces sp. TM32. NCBI lineage: Bacteria > Bacillati > Actinomycetota > Actinomycetes > Kitasatosporales > Streptomycetaceae > Streptomyces > Streptomyces sp. TM32. The sequence goes on along the minus strand of NZ_SDIG01000170.1, from coordinate 6,257 downwards.
TTCTGCCGAAGGATGACGCGGCCGTTGCCGACTATTTCGAGGCCGCGCGTCATCTGGAGCGACAAGCCACGATGATCCGTGAGTTCGCCCTGGGGTACGTGCCCGGAATCCTCCAGACGGAGCGGTACACGCGTGCGGTGATGCGTACGGCCTTCCCGCCATGGAGTGAAGCGGAGCGTGACAGGCTCGTAGTCACACGGCTTGAGCGGGCCAAGATTCTCGCCGACCCGGTGACACCCACGGTATGGGCCATCCTGGACGAGACGGTGTTGCGTCGCCCCGTGGGTGGCCCGGAAGTGATGGCCGAGCAGATCATGCACATCGTCCGCCTGGCCGAGGACGAGCGAGTGCGCGTGCACGTATTGCCGTTCGGGTTGGGTGCGCACCCGTTGATGCACGGCATGCTGACGCTGATGTGGTTCGAGGACCAACCGCCGGTTGCTTACAGCGAAGCGGTATCGACCGGCAAGTTGCATGACTCTCCGGCGCTGGTTCAACGGCTACAGGGCGCCTACGCTCTCGCGTTGAGCGACGCGTTGCCGTTGAAGGAGTCGCTCGCTTTGATGAGGGCGACAGCGAAGGACTACGGACATCATGACTGAGCAGAGGATCCTGGACGCCTCCGCGCTGACCGGCTGGCGCAAGTCTTCGTACAGCAATAACGAGGGGGGCAGCTGCCTGGAGGTCCTGGACAGCTACCACTCCTCCGGCATCCCCGTCCGTGACTCGAAAGTTCCGCACGGCCCGGCCCTTCTCTTCTCGGCCGACAGCTGGATACCGTTCGTCAGCGCCCTCAAGAACGGGGAGCTCCCCAGCGCAGCCCGGTGACCACCCTCGGCGGCTCCGCTCAGCGGAACGGAAGCGGCCGCCCCTTCTCCCTCTCCGGCCGAGGCCCGAAGATCCGCCGTTCTGCCTCCCCGATCGCGACATCGTGGATGCCGGCCTCCCGGCGGCGCATCAGCCCCTCCTCGTCGAACTCCCACAGCTCGTTGCCGTAGCTGCGCCACCACTGCCCGGCCGCGTCATGGCACTCGTACTGGAAGCGCACCGCGATGCGGTTGCCGTCGTAGGACCACAGTTCCTTGCGCAGCGCGTACTCCAGCTCGCGGTCCCACTTCTGGCGCAGGAAGCCGACGATCTCCTCGCGGCCGGCGAGGAAGGTGTCCCGGTTCCGCCAGACCGAGTCCTCGGTGTACGCGAGGGCGACCCGCTCGGGGTCGCGGGTGTTCCAGGCGTCCTCGGCGGCCTGCACCTTCTGTCGCGCGCTCGCCTCGTCGAACGGCGGGAACGGTGGGCGTGGCGGCATGGCGGTCTCCCTCTCTCGCACCTCCGGAGAACGATCGTTCTCCATCGTTCGGCTAGTGTAGAGAACGACCGTTCTCCTGGGAAGTGCCGGAAGGGCCATGGACCACGACGAAGCCCGTACGCGGATACTCGACGCCGCGGAAAAACTGTTCTACGACCGCGGCATCCAGTCCGTCGGTATGGACGAACTCCGCACCACCGCCGGGGTGTCCCTCAAGCGCCTCTACCAGTGCTTCCCCGCCAAGCACGACCTCGTCGAGGCCTATCTGCGCCGCCGCGACGCCCGGTGGCGCACCACCCTCGCCGCGTACGTCACCGAGCACGCCGACACCCCCGACGCCCGTCCGCTCGCGGTCTTCGACTGGCTGCACGACTGGTTCTCCGCCCCGGACTTCCGCGGCTGCGCCTTCATCAATTCCTTCGGCGAGCTGGGCGCGACCTCGGACGGCGTCGGCCGCGTCGCCCGGGAGCACAAACGCGCCCTGCTCTCGTACCTGACGGACCTCGCCCGGGGCGCGGGAGTCACCGAACCCGCTTCCATGGGCGCCCAGTTGTCCCTCCTCGTGGACGGAGCGATCACCACGGCCGCCATCAGCGGCGACCCGTCCACCGCCCGACAGGCCCGCACCGCCGCCGCGGCTCTGCTGGCGGCGGGCGCCTCCGGCGGGTGATCGATGGTGACCGAGATGTGTCTATACAGTGAGTGACGACATCCCCTACGATCTGTAATCGCCGAAGCGGGACCGGAGGCCGAAGATCGGAGAGGGTATGGCGCGTCCCTGGGAAGCCGATCCGTCCGCGCTGTTCGTGCGGAGGTTGGGAAAGTCGGCCAAGGAGCTGGGCACCACCAAGGATGAAGACGGCTGCCCGGACATCTGGGAGCTGGGCAATGGCGACATCGCGATCGTCGGACGGGACCTGACGGACGCGTACGCCGCCCACCTGCCCGCGGACGTCACCATCGCCGCGGACGAACGTCTCGTGGTCATCCCCGGCCGTATGCTCCGCTCGGCCAAGCCGGATATCGCCGATGCTTGAGCAGAGCGCCCTGGAACTCGTTGCGTCGCAAGGGGAACGACTGCCGATCGAGGCGTACAGACGTGACTTCCGGCGATATCGAGGCGACGTCCGCGGTCGGCACTCCTGGAAGCTGGAGCGACAGCAGGACTTCGAGGAACAAGACGCCAGCTGGGAGGCGTTTCGCCACGGCCGCTGGGAGGAAGCGCTACGACTCCTTGAGGACGAGCGAGAGGATTTTGAATCGGCCGTTCAGCGGGACCGGGAACGGAGTACCGCGTTCCATCGCGTGCGGGTGGTCGAAGAGCCTCTCACGCCGTACCTGCACTGGGAGTTACACGCGCTGAGGTTGCAGGCGGAATGCGGCAAGAAGATCCGGGTGGTCGGCCCGGCCCAGGTGGCGGCGTTTGAGGCCGGTGGACCGCTGCCCGAGGTGGTCGTGGTCGGCGACCAGGTCCTCTACCAGGTCCTCTACACGGAAGCCGGCTCCCTGGACGGAGCCATCCGCTTCCTCGAACCCGGACTGGTCAGGCGTTGGGGAGACTTCATTCGGACGCTTTACGAGACCGGCGAGGACGTCTTGCCCTTCTTCGCACGCAGTGTGGCGCACCTTCCGCCACCACAGACGAAGGCTGAATAGCGATCAACCACGACGGAATGGGCGAGGCGCGTTCGGGCAGAACGGACAACCAGTTGTCCGGCTCGTCCCGCGACACGGTGCAAGCGGGAGCCATCAGCGGGGGAATTCATTTTCACCACGGTCCAGCACCTGACAACCCAGCGGGTATCACTCCACGACAACTACCGCGAGATGTACCAGGCTTTGTCAACCGGACCGAGGAATTGCGCCGGCTCCAAACGATCCTGACCAGCGGCACCGACGACACCGACGGCACCGACGGCGCCGTTGTCATTGCGGTCTGTGTCATTGCCGGTACGGCGGGAGCGGGAAAGACCTCCCTGGCGTTGCGCTGGGCCCATCAAGTACGGAACGAATTCCCCGACGGTCAGCTCTACGTCAACCTGCGGGGCTACGACCCCGGCGAACCCGTCACCGCACAAGACGCACTGCACCGATTCCTGACCGCGCTGGGCGTTCCCGCGGCAGGAGTGCCGGCCGAGACCGATTCCGCCGCTGCCCTGTTCCGTTCCCTGCTGGCCGATCGCAGGGTACTCGTCGTCTTGGACAACGCCGCAAGCGTTGCGCAGGTGAGGCCGCTGCTGCCCGGCCACGCCGGTTGCCTGGTCATCGTCACCAGCCGAGGGCGTCTGTCCGGACTCGCCGTACGCGACGGGGCGCATCGCCTCACTCTGGGTACCTTGCCCGAGGCCGAAGCCGTTGCTCTCCTGCGTGCTGTCACCTCTGGTTACCGAGCTGAGGACGACGCGGAGAAGCTGGTCGCGCTCGCCCGTCTCTGCGCACGGCTCCCTTTGGCCTTACGGATTGCGGCGGAGCGCGCAGCGAGCCACCCCCATATGCAGCTGGACGAACTCATTGCGGATCTGCGTGATGAGTCGGCTTTATGGGAGGCACTGAGCACGGGAGACGAACAGGATGCCGAGGCGGTGCGCTCTGTGTTTTCCTGGTCATACCGGGCCTTGCCCCCGGATGGGGCACGCCTTTTCCGACTGCTGGGTTTGCATCCAGGGCCCGAGTTCGGCATCGGTGCTGTTGCCGCTCTCGCCGGAATCAGCGTAAGACGAGCACGGCACCTGCTCGATGTCCTGGTCGGCGCGCATCTGCTGGAACAGACCGCCCCCGATCGATTCGAGTTCCACGATCTGCTCCGGGCCTACGCAACCGATCAGAGCCGACTGGAGGAGACCCCGGAGAGCCGCGCTGCCGCGATGCGGCGCGTACTTGACTGGTACCTCCACACAGCCGACAGCGCACAGAGCTGGATCGCTCCCGCCCGCGAACACGTCGCGCTCGATCCCGCCGACGAGGCTGTCGACCCCCTGAATTTCTCCCACTATGACCAGGCCGTCGACTGGTCCGAACGCGAGCAGGCCAATCTTGTTGCTGCCGTGCGCGCTGCCGAGAAAGCAGGACTCGACCGATATACCTGGCAGCTTTCCGCCGTGTTCTGGAGTGCCCAGGCCCCGTCGGCCCCCGTCACCGACTGGCTTGCCACCGGAGAATCGGGTTTGCGCGCCGCGCAACGGCTTGGCGAGCGTCGCGCGGCGGCCGGACTGTTGGAGAGCCTGGGGTTCGCCCACCGCCGGCTCAACCACCTCACCAAGGCGCTGCGTTCGCACCAAGAGGCCCTCGCGATGCGGCGCGAACTGGGTGACGTGCGCGGTGAGGCCGCGGCATTGAATGCCCTGGGCCTGATCCTGCTGCGCACGAGACGATTGGGAGACGCCGAGGACCACTTCGCACGAGCCGTTTCCCTCTTCCGTGATCTCGGCGTGGAGCACTGGGAAGCAGTCGCCCTCGCGAACCTCGCCGAGGCATACGCGCAGGCCGGACGCCTGACGGAAGCGGCGGACCAGCTTGATCGGGCCCTGGCGATCCATCAGGAGGCCGGGAACAAGCGCAGCGTGGGAAATATTCTGCGGATCCAAAGCGCCGTCCACCTCGAACGCGGTGAACTGTGCGAAGCCTTCCGCGCGGCGAATGATGCCTTGGACATTGCGCTGGAGCTGCGTGATCACGTGCTGGAGGGGTACTGGCTCCTCTGCTTGGGAGCGGCCCAGCGCGCTCAGGGACAGCTGGCGGAGGCCCTGACCTCGTACCAGCGATCGGCCGTGATCCATCGCCGTTTGGGCGACCGCAGTCGCGAGGCGCTCGCGTTGCAGGGTGTCGGCGAGACGTACCAGCGCCTTGACCGACATGACGAAGCCGCCGACTTCCACCGCCGGGCTGTCGCCGTGCACGAGTTCCTCGGCGACACCTGGCACCATGCCGTCGCGCTGGACAGCCTCGCGTCCTCGCTGCGCGGCGAGGACGCGGAGCAAGCCAACCGGTGTTGGGAGGACGTGCTGCGACTGCTGAGCGACTACCGGGACGCGCGAGCGGTGACGATGCGGGAGCGTATCGAGAGCCTGTTGGACCGGTGACGGCGTCCGCTGAAGGCTACTGCCCGTCCCCCCGGCGGAAGAGGGCGGTCCACAGGAAGGGCTCGCCGAAGTGGGGGGAGTGCGGGGGTTCGTCGTGCATGCGGCGGAGTTCGCGTTCCGTCAGGGGGGAGAAGAGGGCGCGCAGGGAGTCCGGGGTGTAGGCGAGGCCGCCCTGGAGGCCGGACCGGCGGTAGAAGTCGCGGTCGTCGAGCTCGGAGCCCATCGCGCCGGCCGCGAAGCAGGTGAGGGCGAGGTGGCCGCCGGGGGCCAGGGAGCGGTCGAGCAGGGCGAGGTAGCTCAGGCGGCGGTGTGGCGGCAGATGGTGGAAGCAGCCGGAGTCGTAGATCAGGTCGTACGGGCCGGCGAGTGCGGTGTCGGCGAGGGCGAAGGCGTCGCCGCAGAGGAAGCGGACCTCGGCCTTCATTTCTGCGGCGCGGTCCTGGGCCCAGGCGATGGCTGCCGGGGAGAGGTCGACCGCGTCCACCTCGAAGCCCGCGGCGGCGAGGTGCAGCGCATTGCGGCCGGGGCCGCAGCCGAGGTCGAGGGCGCGTCCCGGGGTGAGCAGTCCGCGGTCCAGCCAGGACACCAGGTTCTCGTCGGGCTTCGCCACGAAGAACGGCACCGGCTTCGCGCGGTCCGCGTAGAAGCTGTCCCACCAGGGGGCTCCGTCGGCGGTCCAGCGGTCGGCCTCCGGAGCGAACAGGCCGTCCAGGAGGGTGAGTACGTCTTCGAGGGTGCGGATGTTCCGGTCCATGTGGTCCCCCTTTGTGGTCCCCGTGTGTGGCCCCGTTTATGGTCCCCCTTGCCGACGCGGTGAGCGTAGTCGTGTAAGCCGCATCAGACCAGGTCAGGTGGGGTGGAGTGGGGGTGGG
>NZ_SDIG01000169.1:0-13916 GCF_004122755.1 Streptomyces sp. TM32 | reverse complement strand
GAACTGGCGGCGACCGGCTGGTCCGCCCCCCATGTCACGGCGCTGGACGCACGCGGGGTCGGGTGGGGGAGGCGGGCCGCGGCGGCGGGCCCAGTGGTCTGCGGGGCCTGGCCCAGGCCCTCGACGCGGGCGAACGCGGCGCCGCTGCTCTGCAGTTGCTCCAGCCAGAACAGGATCGTCTCCAGCGGCCCCGACACCTGCCGCAGATACAGCGCCGCCGAGACGACCGTGCCCAGGCTCAGGGAGGTCACACCGGCGGGGCCTTGTCCATGCAGCAGCCCGCCGACCAGCAGTACCCCGACCACCGGGACGACGTACGCGACATCGACCGCGGGCAGCAGCACGCTGCGCAGGAACAGCGTGCGGGTGCGGGTGGCGCGGCACCGCTCGATGGCCGCCTCGCTCGCCGCCCACCGGCGCTCCTGGAGGCCCAGCGCCTCGACGGTCCGGGCGCCCGCGGCGGTCGCCGCCAGGAGCTCGGCGAGCGCCGAAGTGGCCGCCCCTTCCGCCAGATACGCGCGGCGCGCCCGTCGCAGATACCACCGGACCGCCAGCAGCCCGCTCGACAGCCCCAGCCCGCACAGCCCGAGCAACGGGCTGACGACCACCACCGCACCGAGCAGGAAGAGCGCCTGCGCCGCGGCGATGAACACCTCCGGCACCGCGTCCCGCAGCGTCCGGGCGACCGAGGCGACATCCGTCGTGCCGCGGGCGGTCAGATCGCCGCTGCCGGCCCGCTCCACGGTCGCCGCGGGCAGCGCCAGCGTCCGGTCGGCGAACTGCTCGCGCACCCGCGCCACGGTCCGCTCACCGAAGCGGTGGCCGGCACAGCGGGCATACCGTGCGAGCAACAGCTGGGCCAGTGCACACACCAGGATGACCAGCGCCAGCCGGTCGACGGTGCGCACCCCGGCGCCGTCCCGGACCGCGTCCACGATCCGGCCCAGCAGCCAGGGCCCGGCCAGACCGGCGCCGGCCGCCAGCGAGTTCAGGACCAGGATCAGGGCGAACGCCCGCCCGTCGAGCCGGATCAGCCGGAGCGCGGCCCGCCGGGTCGCGGCCGCGGCGGCGACCGGTAGCGCCGTCCCGCCAGGCAGTGCCGCCCCGTTCGGCAGCGCCGTCCCGTTCGGCGGGGCGGGCCGGGAGGGGGAACTCGTGGACGTCGTCGGTGTCATCGTGCGTTCTCCTTCGCCGTGGCGTCTGCGGCTGCCTCCGCGGCTGCGGCCGCCGACCCGGGGGCCGGGGCGAGGCCGCCGTCGGCGCCGGTCCCCTCCGCCTCGTCGGCCTCGCGTGACACCAGGCGCCGGTAGCCGGGCTGTTCGGCCAGCAGCGCACGGTGGCTGCCCACGGCGGCGACCTCGCCGTCGACCAGGAAGCACACCACGTCGGCGCGGTCCAGCAGCAGCGGCGAGGTGCTGGTGACGACGGTCGTCCGGCCCGCGCGGGCGGTGTGCAGCCGGGCCGCGATGCCCGCCTCGGTGTGGGCGTCGACCGCCGAGGTCGGTTCGACCGCGAGCAGCACCTCCGGGTCGGCCAGCAGCGCCCGTGCCAGCCGCAGGCGCTGGCGCTGGCCGCCGGAGAGGTTGCGGCCCTGCGCCTCGATCGGGGCGTCCAGCCCGTCCGGCAGACCGCGGACGATGTCCTCGGCCATGGCCGTGTGCAGGGCGCGGCCGATCTCCTCGTCGCCGCGGTCCCGCCGGCCGGTGGCCACCTCGCGCAGCGTCCCGGCGAACAGGTCCGCCTCGTTGTCCGCGACCAGGATGCTCTCCCGGACCCGGGACAGCGCGAGCTCGTCGAGGCGCACCGTGCCCCAGGTCGCCGCCGACTCCGCGAACCGGCCCAGACGGTCGACCACCGCCGCCGACTCGGCCGGCCGGGCGGCGGCCAGTACGGTCAGCAGCCCCGGCACCACCTCGACGCCGGAGACCGGATCCCGCAGTACGGCCGGCGCCTCGGGAACGTCCGGACCCGGACCGGATTCCGGCCGGCCGTCCGCGGTGTCCGGATCCAGGCGCAGGAACCGTACGACCCGGCGGGCGGCGACCAGCCCCCGGGTGAGGTCGTAGCCGCCCTCGATGAAGGACGACACCGGCACCACCAGCGCCGCCGCATAGCCGTAGACCGCCACCAACTCGCCGACAGTGATGGTCCCTTGGGCCGCCATCCGGGCCGCCGGCCAGGTCACTGCGGCCAGGAAGAGCGTCGGCAGTCCGACGCCGAGCGCCTGGACCCAGCTGGTCACCGCACCGACCCGGTAGCCCTCGGCGCGCAGCGCCTGCGACGCGTCCCGGTAGCGGGCGGCGAACACCTCCTTGCCGCCCAGGCCGCCCAGCACCCGCAACCCGCCGACCAGGTCCGTCAGCTGCGCCGCCAGTCCGCTCTGCCGCTCGCGATAGCGCGTCTCCGCCCCCTGCAACCGGCCCAGCAGCGGCCCCACCAGCACCGCGAGCAGTGGCACGCCCAGCAGCACCACCAGGGCCAGCAGCGGGGAGACGGCCAGCAGCAGGACGGCGACGACCGCATACGCCAGCACCCCGCCGACGCCGGGCCCCGTCATCGTCAGCGTCTGGCTGATCACCGCGACATCGCCGATCCCGATCGTGACGACCTCCCCGGCCGTCGTCTTACGGGGCAGCGCCGCGCCCAGCCGCAACGACTGCGCCACGACGCCCCGCACCGTACGGAACGTGGCGTCCATCCGGATCCTGGTCATCGTGCGGTGCCGCATGACCGCCAGCCAGGCGTTGCCCACCCCGACCGCCAGCAGCACGGCAACCCAGCCCAGCAGCACCGGCATCCGGCCCGGCACCAGCCCGTCGTCGATGGCCCGGGACAGCACGTAGGGCGGCAGCATCAGCCCCACCATCCACAGGCTGCCGTACGTCGCGCCCGCCGCGACCCGCCCCCGCTGACTGCTCACCAGCCACCAGAGGTACCGACCGGCACTGCGGTGGTCCGGGCCGGCCGGCCCGGCCGGGTCGCCCGGTCCCCTTGAGCCGTCCGTCATCCCCGTCTTCCCCCCTGTGGTCGTCCGCGCTCGCGCCGTGACCATCCTGTCCGCGTACCGCCGGGCCGTGCGGGGGTGTGACGCGAGATACGCGGGTTCCTGCGGGTTTCTGACGGAAAGCCGCTGGGATTCAGGGAGTTGGGCTGGGCCGGGCCGAGTGCGGGGCCCTGTGGGGCCGGCTATTCGCCGAGGGTGCCGTCCGCCAGTTCGCGGGCGATGTCGAGGTGCCCCAGGTGACGCGCGTATTCCTGGAGGAGGTGGAAGAGGATCCAGATGAGCGTCGGACGGTCTTCCTCGGCCGGTACGCGGCCGCCGAGGGTGGCTGCCTTACCGTCCAGCGGTGCCGCGGCGACGATGGCGCGGGACCGGGCGCACTGTTCCCGGAAGAACGCCGTGACGTCGTCGAGGGTCTCGTCCGGTTCGAGGTGCCACTCGCCGCGACGGATCTTGACGTCGCCCCACGGCTCTTCGATCTGCTCCCCGGCAAAGCCCCACTGAAGCCACCGCAGCTCCACGTACGCCAGGTGTTTGAGGAGGGCCAGCGGCATCCAGCCGGAGGGCAGGCGGCTGTTGCGCAGCTCCTCGTCGGAGAGCCCCGCCAATTTGCGCAGCACGGCGTCCCGATAGAAATCCAGGTAGCCGGCGAGAAGCTCGGCTGGACTACTGAGAGTGACCGGTGGTTCCGGCGGAGGTTCGACCCTTTGCACCATGGCGCGACGATAGGCAGCAAAAGTAGGCGATGTCCAGGCTTGTGAACTCTCGGGATCCAGGCATGACCAGGGCGGGAGACCCGACGCGGAGCGGAGGGGCGAGCGGCAAGCCGGCTCCTGCCCCTCGGGCCGGCGCACCGTCCGGGCAGTGACGCTCCGGAGTTGACGCGCCTCGCATCCCGGACGGCCGGCCCGCTTGTGCACCGTCCCCGTCACCTACCTGGACGACCGGGCCGGTTCAGCGTGCGGGACCGCTCACCAGCGCACCGGCAGACTGCGTACGCCCCGGACTCTGATGCCCGGCAGCCAGTCGAGACCGGCCGGATCGATGTCGAGCGCCAGGTCGGGACAGCGGCGCAGCAGGGTCAGGATCGCGACCCGGCTCTCCATCCGCGCCAGCCCGGCACCCAGGCAGAAGTGGATGCCGTGGCCGAAGGCGACGTGGCCACTGCGGGTGCCGGTCGTACCACGGTGGATGTCGAACGTGTCGGGTCGCTCGAACTGCGCAGGGTCACGCCCCGCCGCCGCGATGCTGACCAGAACTGTCTCCCCGGGCGGGATCTCCGTGTCGCCGTAGCTGACGGGCTCGATGGTGAAGCGCTTGGTCGACGTCTCCACCGGGCCGTCGTAGCGCAGCATCTCCTCGACCGCCTGGTCGATCAGGCCCTCCGGGTCGGTACGCAGCGCCGCCAGTTGTTCGGGGTGCGCCAGGAGCGCGCGGACCCCGTTGGTGATCAGGTTGGCCGTGGTCTCGTGGCCCGCGACGATCAGGATGAACACCATCGAGTGCAACTCGGCGGCCGACAGGCGGTCGTTGTCCTCCGCGTTCGTCCGCAACAGCGAGGAGATCAGATCGCCGGTCGGCGTGGCGCGGCGCTTGTCCTCGATCAGGTTCTTGAGGTAGTCCGTCAGGGCCGTCCCGGCCTGCGCGAAGCCCCGGCTCTTCCACCAGGCTATGGTGCCCGGTTCGGCCGGCACCAGAACCCGCTCCGTCCAGCCGCGGAAGTCCTCCCGGTCGGCGAACGGGACCCCGAGCAGTTCGCAGAGAACGGTGATCGGCAGCGCGGACGCCAGCGACGGGACCAGGTCGGCTCGCCGCCGCCCGGCCACCATCTCCTCGAGGAGACCGTCGGTGATCTCTTGGACGCGTGGGCGCATCGCCTCCACCCGGCGCGCGGTGAACTCCCGCGAGACGAGCCGCCGCAGCCGCGTGTGGTCCGGCGGATCGGTGATCAGGACGTGCCGCTCGTCCTCGCTCGGCGGGTCGAGCGACTTGGCCAGACGTGGATCGGCCAGGGCCGCCCGGGCCTCGTCGTAGCCGACGATCAGCCAGAACCGGTCCCCGTCGGCCAAGACGATCTCGTGCACCGGCCCGGCCTCGCGCAGCCGGGCGTAGTAGGGGTACGGGTCGGTGAAGAAACCGGGGCCGTACGCGCTCAGGTCGACGGTCACCATCCGGAGGACGCCGTCTCTTCGTGCTCGGGGCGGCCGGCCGGATGTTCCACGGCGGTCAGGTAGTCGAGGCCGGCCAGCGGCTGATCGGTGAAGAACCGCAGCACCAGGTCGGCCCACTCGGCATTGCGTTCCAGGAAGGACACGTGGCAGGTCTCCCGAATGGTCGTGAACGCCGCGCCGTCGATGCCGGCGGCCATCCTCCGCGCCAGGTCAGGGGGAGCGAGATCGTCGTGCTCCCCGGTCACGCACAGGGCGGGTATCCCGGAGATCCGGCCCGGTAGTGTCGCCGGATGGTCGACCAACCGCTGGGCGACGGCGAGGTACCGCACCATTTCCGCCTCCGACGCCGTGCTCAGATGGTCGAGCAGAGCGCGCCGGACGGCCTCCCGATTGCGCACGGTTCGGGACGGGTCCCCGTTCACGCACAGTTCCACCATCTTGCGCCCGAATTCGTCCGCCCGGCGCAGGCTCAGCCAGTGTGCGAGTTCGCCGGCCCCGCGACGTGCGGTGTCGCCCCACGCCGCGCCGGTGAGCATCAGCCGCGCGAGCCGCTCCGGGTACTCCTGGGCGAACCGGTGCGTGGGCGCGGCGCCCAGGCTGACGCCGAGCAGGTTGATGCGGGGCAGATCCAGTTCGTCGAGCAGATAGGCCAGCGCGCCGGCGTCGAAGCCGTATCCGACCGTCCGCGGCACCGGATTCGGTGAGTACGAGCCCGGCGGCTCCATGCAGATGATGGTGGCCGAGTCGTGCCAGTACGTGTCGTAGCGGTGGTAGCTGCGGATGTTCTGGAACGCCCCGCACAAGACGACTATCGGCTCGGTGACCGGTGCCGGGCACTCAATGATCCGGCAGGCGAATTCGTAGCCCTGGTACGAGAATTGCCTGACCTGTTCGGCCGCAATGCTCTCGGCCATGATTGCGTTCTCCGATCCGCCGGTGACCCGGCACAGTGAGCACATTGCCGGCCCGCGGGCGACGTCCACGCCGACCTGCTCGACCGTCCTCCGGGCGTACGTCGGCGGGCAGACCGGCGGATGCCGGTCGGCCGGTGGAACAAGGGGTGATGGGGCGAGGCCGGATTATGCGGTGACTTCTTCGACGGTTTCGGCCGACGGTGCGCGCGGTTTGCGGCCGAATACGGTCAGCGCCAGTGCGGCCACGACGAGCGCTGCGCCGACGGCGACGGGCAGCGCAGGCCCGGAGAAGTCGAGCAGCACCCCGGTCAGCGCCACACTCAGCGCGCCGCCGCCCGCGGTTGCCGTCGCCATCCAGCCGAACGCCTCCGCCCTGCGGTCCTCCGGCGACGCCTCGGCGGTCTGCTCGTAGGTAGCCGCCAGAGTCGGCGCGATGGCCGTCCCGCCGAGGAACAGCACCACGATGATCAGCCAGAGCGGCACCGTACCCAGAACAGGCGGGAGCAGGACGGCGAGCGTGGCCATCCCGGCGGCCATCCCGGCGACCCGCAGCGCACGGGGCAGTCCCCGGGCAAAGGTGCTCAGCGCGAACCCGCCGGCCAGCGAGCCGGCCGTCCAACAGGCGGTCAGCACCCCGGCCAAGGCAGGACGGCCGATGTTCTGCGTCCAGGCCACCACTGACAGGTTGACGGCGAAGATCGCGGCCGTGACCAGCATCGAGATGACCACCACCCGGACGAAGGGCCCCTCGGTCAGCAGGGACCGCCGGGCGAGCCGCTCGCCGCGCTGCGGCAACGGCTCGCCGCCCAGGCCGACGCGGCCGAGCGCGGCGGCGAAGACGAGGGCCGAGACCAGGGCCAGCAGCGCCGTGACACCGACCGCCCAGTACGGCCCGGCGACGGCGATGACCAGGGAGGCGAGCAGTGGTCCGGTGGTTGTGATCACCTCCGATGCGGTCGCCTCAGCCGTGTAGAGCGCGGGGGTCAGCTCCGAGCCGACGATCTTGGGCCACACCGCCCGGCTGATCTGCGACACCGGCACGGCACTGAGCCCGGTCACCAGCGCGACGACCACGACCACCGGCCATCCGGACGCGGGCGCCCTCGCCGCGAGCGCCACGATCACGGCCAGGCCTGTCGCGTAGCCGACGCCCGTGATCATCAGCAGCCGGCCGGTCGAACCGCGGTCCGCCGCCCGTCCGCGCAGGGGCCCGGCCGCGGCCTGTCCCAGGGTCAGTGCGCAGCCGACCAGGCCGACGACGACGTACGAGTTGCTCCAGCGCACCAGCATCAGCGACAGCGCGATCGGTAGCGCAGACACGTTGAGCCGGCCCAGCATCGACCAGAGGAACAGGTGGGGCAGACCGGGAACCCTCAGCAGGTCCTTGACGCCACTTATCGGTTGAGACACGTGGAGTCCTTCCTGGAAGGTCAACGTGGGGCCCCTGACTCAACCAGAGCCGGCGACGGGCCAGAACCCCTACGAGCCCCTAGCGCAACTTGGTCGCCGCACTGGGCTCCGAACGACCATACGGGCGACCGTGGTTACGTACGGGAGCCAGTGCCACGGAATGGCGAAGGTGCCCCAGCGTTGTCCCTCTCGCGTGGTCGGTGTCCATCAGAATGCGGAACCTACAGCCGGTGCCGCTACCCCACACTGTCCCGCCACGCCTGGTGCAGCTGCGCGAACCGGCCCCGGTCGGCTATGAGGCGATCCGGCGGGCCGTCCTCGATGATCCGGCCGTCGGACATGACCAGGACCCGGTCGGCGATCTCGACGGTCGAGAGGCGGTGGGCGATCACCAGGGCGGTGCGGCCCCGCAGAACGGTGTCCATGGCGCGTTGCACCGCGCGTTCGCCGGGGATGTCCAGGGAGCTGGTGGCCTCGTCGAGGATCAGGACGGCGGGGTCGGCGAGCAGCGCCCGGGCGAAGCTCACCAGTTGGCGCTGACCGGCGGAGATGCGGCCGCCGCGCTTGCGGACGTCGGTGTCGTAGCCGTCCGGCAGGGCGGTGATGAAGTCATGGGCGCCGATGGCCTTCGCGGCGCGTTCGACCTCCTCGCGGCCGGCGTCGGGTCGGCCCAGAGCGATGTTGTCGGCGACCGTGCCGGAGAACAGGAACGCCTCCTGGGTCACCATGACCACGGCGCGGCGCAGTGTGCCGGTGGGCAGCTCGCGCAGATCGACGCCGTCGAGCAGCACCCGGCCCGCGCTGGGGTCGTAGAAGCGGGCCAGCAGCTTGGCGAGGGTGGACTTGCCGGCCCCGGTGGCTCCCACCACGGCGACGGTCTCACCGGCCGTGAGGGTCAGATCGAAGCGTGGCAGCACCTCGCCGCCCGTGCGGTAGGCGAACCCCACCTCGTGGAAGGCGACTTCACGGCCGGGCTGCCCGTCCGCGAGCGGGGGCAGCGCGGCGGGGGCTGCCGGCTCCGGGACCGAAGGGCGCTGGGCGAGCAGTCCGGCGATCTTGTGGAGCGAAGCGGCCGCGGATTCATAGGAGTTGAGGAACATCCCGAGCCGGTCGATCGGGTCGTAGAGCCGGCGCAGATAGAGCACCGCGGCGGCCAGCACGCCGAGCGCCAGGTCCCCCGACGCCACCCGCCAGGCGCCCCACAGCACGATCGCGGCGAGCGCGATATTGGCCACCAGCCGGGAGCCGACGACATAGCGGGCCATTTCCAGGAGCGTGTCGCCGTTGATCCGCTCGTGGTGGTGGTTCAGCCGGGCGAAGGCGGTGTCGTTGGCGCGCTCGCGGCGGAACGCCTGCACCGGGCGGATGCCGTTGAGGGTCTCGGTGAACGTCACGATGATGCTCGCCATGGCCGAGGACTTGGCGCTGTAGACGCGGTGCGCGCGATGCCGGAAGGAGCGCAGGAGGAGGGCGAGTGGGGCGCCGGAGGCCAGGGCGGCGGCGCCCAGGCCCCAGTCCAGCCAGAGCAGGGTGACGCTGATGTAGACCGTCGACAGGACGATCGTGATCAGCTCCTGCAGCCCCTCGTCGAGGAGTTCGCGCAGCGACTCCACGTCCGTGGTGGCCCGGGAGATCAGCCGGCCGGACGTATAGCGCTCGTGGAAGTCCAGGCTCAGCGCCTGCGCATGCCGGAAGATCCGGCCGCGGAGGTCGAGCAGCACGTCCTGGCTGACGCGCGCGGCGAGCTGGATGAAGCCGAACTGCAGCGCGCCGGACGCCATCGCGCACACGCCGGCCGCCACCGCCACGGCGAGCAGCGGCCCGTGTTCGCCCGCCCGCAGCGCAGGCACCGCGCGGTCGAGCGCGTAGGCGACCAGCAGCGGCCCGGCCTGCACGGCGGCCTGCTGGAGCAGCAGCAGGACGGCCACCGCCGCGACCCGGCGGCGGTGCGGCGCCAGCAGCGAAGCGAGCAGGGAACGCGAGGCGCCACGGGGAGCGGGGAGCGCATCGCGGGCGAACGAGTCGGATGCCGGGGGAACCTCGGGCGCCGGATCGGATGGTGACGCCCCGGATGGTGCCGGCTTCGGCCGCCGGGGCGGTGCGGTGCGGCCCTTGGAGTCGTCGGACGGCGGACCGTCGCGGTCCTCGGGAT
Organism: Streptomyces sp. TM32; assembly: GCF_004122755.1. Lineage (NCBI taxonomy): Bacteria > Bacillati > Actinomycetota > Actinomycetes > Kitasatosporales > Streptomycetaceae > Streptomyces > Streptomyces sp. TM32. The sequence goes on along the minus strand of NZ_SDIG01000169.1, from coordinate 4,268 downwards.
CGTCGAACGGCAGACCGGCCGTGGTGGTGGTCATCGGGCGCCCCCTCCCTCTCCCGACATCAGCGCGGCGTATTCGGGGTTGTCGCGGAGCAGTTCGTGATGGGTGCCGACGGCGGCGATCCGGCCGCCGGACAGCAGTGCCACCCGGTCGGCGAGCAGGACCGTGGACGGCCGGTGGGCGACGACCAGGGCGGTGGTGGTCGACAGGACCTGGCGCAGCGCCGCCTCCACCAGCGCCTCGGTGTGCACATCGAGGGCGGAGAGCGGATCGTCGAGGATCAGGAAGCGCGGCCGGCCGACCACGGCACGGGCCAGGGCGAGCCGCTGCCGCTGTCCGCCCGACAGGCTCAGGCCCTGCTCGCCGACCTGGGTCGCGCTGCCCTCCGGGAGGGCGTCGACGAAGCCGTCGGCCTGCGCCACCGCCAGCGCCCGCCGCAGCTCGTCGTCCTGGGCGTCCGCACCGCCGGGCCGGGACGCCGCGCCGCCCATCAGGACGTTCTCCGCGGCGGTCGCCGAGAAGAGGGTCGGCTCCTCGAAGGCCACCGCGACCATGGCACGGGCCTCGTCGCGGCTGATCGTCGCCAGATCCCGCCCGTCGAGGCTGATCCGGCCCGCGGTGGGGTCGTACAGCCGCGGCACCAGCGCCGTCAGCGTGGTCTTTCCGCTGCCCGTCGCCCCGACCAGCGCCATCGTCTCGCCGGGCCGGATGTGCAGGGTGATGTCCCTCAGGAGGGGCGGGGAGTCCGGCGGCGCGTCGGGGTAGCGGAACGCGACGCCGGAGAAGACCAGCCCTTGGCCGGTGGCGGCCCCGGATCCGGCCCCGGCACCGGCCGTTGCCGTCGGGGCCCCGGCGGTCCGGGGTGGTATCCGCACGGCCGATGGGGGCGGCCCCGACTCCGCTACCGCGGGCTCGTCCATCACCTCGAAGTACCGGTCGGTGGCCGCCGCCGCCTCGTTGCTCATGGCCAGCAGGAAGCCGATCGAGTCCACCGGCCAGCGCAGCGCCAGCGCCGTCGACAGGAACGCGACGAGCGTGCCCGCGGACAGCTCCCCGTCGGCCACCTGCACCGCCCCGCACACCAGGGCGCCGCCGATCGCCAGCTCCGGCAGGGCGGTCATGAAGCCCCAGATCCAGGCCAGCAGCCGCGCCTTGCCGAGCTCGGTGGAGCGCAGCGCACGGGTCAGCTCCCGGAAGGCACGGGCCTGGCTGCGATGGCGTCCGAAGCCCTTGATGATGCGGATGCCGAGCACCGACTCCTCCACCACCGTCGTCAGATCGCCGACCTGGTCCTGCGCCCGGCGCGCCGCCCGCCCGTACTTCGCCTCGAAGACCGAGCACAGCACCATCAGCGGCAGCACCGGCGCCAGCAGCACCAGCCCCAGCGACCAGCGTTGGACCAGCAGGATCACCGCGCCCACCAGGATGGTCACCCCGTTGACCAGCAGGAACATCAGCGGGAAGGTGAAGAACATCCGCAGCAGCTGAAGGTCGGTGGTCCCCCGTGACAGCAACTGACCCGACGGCCAGCGGTCGTGGAAGGCCACCGGCAGCCGCTGCAGATGGCGGTAGAGCGTCTCGCGCATCGTCGCCTCGACCCCGGCCAGCGGGCGGGCCACCAGCCAGCGGCGCAGGCCGAACAGCAGCGCCTCGGCCAGCCCGAGGAGCAGCAGGAAGGCGCCGCCGAGCCACGCCCCGCCCGGGTCGCGCGCCGCCACGGGCCCGTCCACCAGCCACTTGAGCACGAGCGGGATGACCAGGCTGATGCACGAGGCGAGCACCGCCACGCACGCGGCCACGCCCAGGCGCGCCCGCACGGGGCGGATGAACGGCCACAGGCGCAACAGCGAGCGCACTGCGGAGCGTTGGGGTAAGTCGGTCCGGTCGGTTCGGTTCGTCGTCTGCGCGGTATCGGCCATCACTCGTGAGCGTAAGGCGCCCCACTGACAACGCTCATGTGGATTTCGCCGCGGCACCGCCCGGGCCCGCTGTTTCGAGCCGCTGCCCGGCCGCCGCCCGCCGCGGCAGGGGCCGGGCCGCGCCTCACCCCGGCACGGCCCGGAACAGCACCACGGACCGTCCATCCAGGGTGAGCGTGCCGCCCGCTTCGTACGGCGGCTCCGCCGGACCCGGCTGCTCCTGGCGTGCGGTGTCGACGAGGAGTTCGTAGGCGCGGGCCCAGGGCGGGCCGGGGAGGGTGACCTGGCGGGGCTGGGGGGCGGCGTGCAGGACGGCGAGGAAGCTGTCGTCGACGATGCGGATGCCCCGGTCGTCGCGCTGGGAGATGTCGTTCCCGGAGAGGTACATGCCCAGCGTCGCCCCCGGGGTGTACCAGTCCTGTTCGGTCATCTCCGCGCCGTCCGCGGTGAACCAGGCCAGATCGCGCAGGCCACCCTGGTGATGCGGCCGCCCGGAGAAGAACGCCCGCCGGCGCAGGACGGGGTGGGCGCGGCGCAGGGCGATGAGGCGGGCGGCGAGGGCGGCCAGCGGGCGCCACTGCGGGTCGTCCAGGAGCGACCAGTCCAGCCAGCTGGTGGGGTTGTCCTGGCAGTAGGCGTTGTTGTTGCCGTGCTGGGTGCGGCCCATCTCGTCGCCGGCCACCAGCATCGGCACGCCCGTCGACAACAGGAGGGTGGTCAGCAGGTTGCGCAGCTGGCGGTGGCGCAGTGCGGTGACGTCCGGGTCGTCGGTCTCCCCTTCGGTGCCGCAGTTCCAGGAGCGGTTGTCGTGCGTGCCGTCGCGGTTGCCCTCCCCGTTGGCGGCATTGCGCTTGTGCTCGTAGGTGACCAGATCGCGCAGGGTGAAGCCGTCGTGCGCGGTGATGAAGTTGACCGAGGCGTACGGGCGGCGGCCGCCCCAGGCGTAGAGGTCGCTCGACCCGGAGAGCCGGTAGCCCAGATCGCGGACGTCGTGCTGGGCGCCGCGCCAGAAGTCGCGGACGGTGTCGCGGTAGCGGTCGTTCCACTCCGTCCACAACGGGGGGAAGGCACCGACCTGATAGCCGCCGGATCCCACGTCCCACGGCTCGGCGATCAGCTTGACCCGGCGCAGCACCGGGTCCTGCGCGATCACCGCGAGGAACGGGGAGAGCATGTCGACGTCGTGCATGGAACGGGCCAGTGCGGCCGCCAGATCGAAGCGGAAGCCGTCCACGCCCATTTCGGTGACCCAGTAGCGCAGCGAATCGGTGATCAGCCGGAGGACATGGGGCTGCACGACGTGCAGGGTGTTGCCGCAGCCGGTGTAGTCCGCGTAGCGTCGCGCGTCGCCCGCCAGACGGTAGTAGCCGCGGTTGTCGATGCCGCGCAGGGAGAGCGTCGGGCCCAGCTCGCCGGCTTCCGCGGTGTGGTTGTAGACGACGTCGAGGATCACTTCGATGCCGGCGTCGTGCAGCGCCCGCACCATCCGCTTGAACTCGCCGACCTGCTGCCCGCGGGTGCCGGTGGCCGCATATCCGGCGTGTGGCGCGAAATAGCCGACGGAGTTGTAGCCCCAGTAGTTGCGCAGCCCCCGGCGCACCAGGTGGTCCTCGTGCGCGAACTGGTGGACGGGCAGCAGCTCGACGGCGGTGATTCCGAGCCGGACGAGGTGCTCCAGCGCGGCGGGGTGCGCCAGCCCGGCGTAGGTGCCGCGCAGCCGCTCCGGGATGCCCGGGTGCCGCATCGTGAAGCCGCGTACATGCAGCTCGTAGAGCACGGAATCCGGCCAGGGCGTCTTGGGCCGGCGGTCGTCCTGCCACTCGTCGGCGCCGCCCTCGTCCGCGGTGTCCTCGCCCACCACCACGCCCTTGGGGACGTACGGCGCCGAGTCCCGGTCGTCGCGCACGGTGTCGGCGAGCTGCTGCTGCGGCCAGTCGCGGACGTGGCCGTAGAGCTGGGCGGGCAGCGCGGACCCCGGTCCGGCCGGCTCCGTACGGGTGCCGAAGTCGCCGTCCACGGCCCTGGCGTACGGATCCAGCAGCAGCTTCGCCGGATTCCAGCGGGCGCCGGTCCAGGGGTCCCAGCGGCCGTGGACCCGGTAGCCGTAGCGCTGCCCGGGGCCGACACCGGGCAGGAAGCCGTGCCAGATCTCGTGGGTGAGCTCGGTGAGCGGATGGCGCGTCTCGCGCTCCGCGTCGTCGAAGAGACACAGCTCCACGGCCTCGGCGCCGCCCGCCCAGAGGGCGAAGTTGGTGCCGGCGATGCCGTCGGGGCCGGTGCGGTGGCGGGCCCCGACGGCATCGCCGGCACCAACTTCGCCCTCTGGGCGGGCGGCGCCGAGGCCGTGGAGC
>NZ_SDIG01000168.1:0-13989 GCF_004122755.1 Streptomyces sp. TM32 | reverse complement strand
CACCCGTACGCCCCCGACCCGTACGCCCCCGATCCGTACCTCACCACCGCCTCCGGCGACGACTACGCACCCGGTGCCCGGCGCCGCACGGGACTGGTCGCCGGGGCGGCGGTGGCCCTGATCGCGGTGGCCCTCGGCGGCGGCTATCTGCTCTGGGGCCACGGCGGGGAGCCGGCCGACACCCACCCGTCGGCCCGGGCCAAGGCGTCCGCCACGCGCGGCACGGCCACCGCGTCGCACAGCGATGCCTCGGACGGCGTCGCGCCTGCCCCCACCCTCACCGACCTGCCCGACGGCTACCGCCTCGTCCACGACAAGAAGGGCTTCACCCTCGCGGTGCCCGGCACCTGGACGCGCAGCGAGCGCAAGACCGGGGTGTTCTACACCGCCCCGGACGACCGCGGACTGGTGCAGATCTTCGAGATCACCGATCCCGAGATCACCCCGCGCGAGGCGCTCCAGCAGGCGTCACAGGGGCTGTCCGGCAATCCCGGATACGAGGAGATAAGCCTGGAGCCGCTGGGCTTCCCGGGGCCGGGCATAGACGCCAACCAACTGGTCTATGCCTATGACAGCAAGCGTCTCGGGGTGCGGGTCAAGGTCGTCGACTGCGCCTTCACCGCCACCGACGGCCGCCAGTTCGCCGTACTCGTCCTGGGCCCCGAAGCCGACTGGCCACAGCAGGAGGGGACCCAGCAGATCGCGCTGCGGACGTTCGTTCCGCATGTCTGAGCGGTGCGCACGGCGTACGGAGCGCCGCCAGGGCCTTGTCACGAGGGCTCAGCCGGGCAGCTCCGTGCGCTCCCACCACTCGTAGACGGGCAGCGCCCCTTCGGTGGTGTCCTGCTGCCGGCCGGTGGCCCGGAAGTGCTCATAGCCGTTACGGAACGGGATCTTCAGCTCGGTCCCGGGTGGATCGATCGGCACGATCCGCTCGGGAAGCTCCTCGGGGCCGCCTTCGAGCACTGCTTTCGCCGCTGTGTCAGCCATGCCTGCATTGTCGACCGGGCCGCCGGCCGTGGCCCCTTTGGTTCGGCAGCGCGGGTGACGGCCCGGCCGGGCGCAGGCGTGGCCAGGCGGCTCCGGGAGGGGCGAGGCAGGGTCCCGGAGTCAGTCCGTGGGGAACTCTTCGGTGCTGAGGGAGAAACCGGGGAACGCGTGGGTCAAGTCGATCGGTTCCCCGTACTTGAGGGTGAGGTCGCTCTTGTAGTCATCGTCCTGCGGAAGGGTGAAGACGCGACACCGGCCGAGGTAGGGGTCTGCGATCACGTACACCGGGATTCCGGCCGCGGCGTAGACCCGCTTCTTCGGGCCGTAGTCATTTGCCGCGGTGCCTTTGGAGATGACTTCGGCGACGAACTCGACGTCCTGGTAGCGCCAGCGGCCCAGCCCGTTCTTCTCGGCGCCGTCGACCAACTTGGCAACGTCCGGGGCGAAGCCGTTCAACTCGCCGGGGAAATCGATCCGCACGTCTGACGTGACCGGGGTGTCCAGCCCGAATCGGTCCTCCAGCGCCCGCACGATCCTGCGGATGGTCTGCCAATGGACGTCACGCTGCGGTGCCATGAATACGGTCCCCCCGACGATCTCCAGCTTGTAGCCCTCGGGGACGGGCATCCGCTCCAGCCGCTCGAACAGCTCGTCCAAGCTCAGCTCATCGGGCTCTGCCATCTCGGTCCCGTCGGTCGCGATCGTTTCGGTCCGCTCAAGGCTGATGGTCATCGTGCCGTTCCTCCCCGCTGCCGCGTGCCACGGGCAGCCGCACAGTTCAACGATACGTATGTACGAACAGTTACGTACCGCACGCAAGAGCCACGCACGCAAGGTTCACGCGCTCCAGGGTCACGCGCTCTGGGACCCCTGGGACCCCCGCATCAACTCTTCCAGGGCCGAGATGTCCGCCGTGCGGTCCGGAGCCGGTGTCGTGGTGGAGACCGGGGTGCCGTAGTTGCTCATGAGGATCGTGGCGGTTTCGTGGTCGGCCTCGGCGGTGAGCTTGAGGGGGTAGTGCTTGCCCTCGATGGCCACGTAGAGGGTCTGGATCGCGCCGTCGGCCTTCTTGACGACGGGCAGCACGCGGGCGCCTTCGTGGGTGGTCGGCCGGCCCTTGCTGAGTGTGGGGGTCACGGAGGGTGACGGGGCGCCGGAGGGGGGCTGCTGCTCGTCGGGGCCCGCGGCCGACTTCTGGAACGCCTTGAGGTCGCAGGCCTCGGACAGGCCCCGCAGGAAGGCGTCCCGGGTGGTGCCGTGCAGGTAGGTGTCCTTGTACTTCGCGGCGGCCTCGGCGCCCTTGCTCCCGGGCAGCTGGCTCTTCCAGAAGGCCGCGTCCGGTTTCATCCAGATCTGGTTCCCGCGTTTGACGAGCTCGACGCGGCCGAGCGAGCCCTTGCTGACGGCGCCGGTGCAGTTGCCGGCGCGGTCGAGGGTGAGGTCGAGTTGCGTGGGGTCGACGCTGGTGCGGGTGCGCAGCCGCAGGGACTGCGCGCCGACCAGCTGGTGGAGTGCCTCGTCGGAGATCTGCTGGGCCGACTTGTGCGCGAGGTCGCCCTCGCCGCCGTCGGAGTCGCCGGCCGCCGCGGCAAAACCCGTACCGGTGAGCCCTACGAGGAGAGCTGCACCGCAGGTCAGAGCGGCGGGGGCGGTGGCTGCGCGCCGTCTGCTGGTCATCTGACCACCTCCGGTCCCCAGGGGGACGAAGAGTCCTGGACATCGCCATGGACATACGGCTATTCAGGTTAGGTTCCAGGACATTACCCTGCACGTTGAGTGAGTCCGCTCACTTTCCATGAACGTTTGGGCATAGGTCCGGGGCTTCCGGGGAGGGGTCCTCGTTGCTGGTGACGCCAGTGGTTTGCACCAGTGGGAACAATCGGTAACCGGAAGGCAGTAACGACGTGTCGTCAATCGCGACCATTCACGTAGACGGGGTGTGGCTCCCGGCCGCATCCGGCGAGACGCGGGAGGTCCTCGACCCCGCCGACGCGACGACGCTCCAGCTGGTGTCCGAGGGCGGTGCCCAGGACACCGACGCGGCCGTGGCTGCCGCCCGCCGGGCCTTCGACGAGGGTGACTGGCCCCGTACCGCGGTCGCCGAGCGCTCCGGGCTGCTGCGCCGGGTCGCCGATCTGCTCCAGCGCGACCGTGAGGTGATCGCCCTCATCGAGAGCCGCGACACCGGCAAGACGCTGGAGGAGGGGCGGGTCGACGTCGACGACGTCACCAATGCCTTCCGGTACTTCGCCGATGTGGTGATGAACGAGAGCGGTGGGCGGGTCGTCGACGCCGGGTCGCCGGATGTGCACAGCGTGGTCGTGCACGAGCCGGTCGGGGTCTGTGCCCTCATCACGCCCTGGAACTACCCGCTGCTCCAGGCCAGCTGGAAGATCGCGCCGGCCCTCGCGGCCGGCAACACTTTTGTGATCAAGCCCAGCGAGGTCACCCCGCTCTCGACGGTGCACCTGATCAAGCTGCTGGTCGAGGCCGGGCTGCCGGCCGGGGTCGCCAACATCGTCACCGGCGCGGGCCTGCCGGTCGGCCAGCGGCTGGCCGAGCACCCCGACGTCGATCTGTTCTCCTTCACCGGCGGCCTGGTCAGCGGGACGAAGGCGGGCGCGGCGGCGGTCTCCGGTGCCAAGAAGATCGCGCTGGAGCTGGGCGGCAAGAACCCCAATGTGGTCTTCGCCGATGCGTGTGCCACGGAAGAAGGCTTCGACACCGCCGTCGATCAGGCGCTGAACGCGGCCTTCATCCACAGCGGGCAGGTCTGCTCGGCCGGCGCCCGGCTGATCATCGAGGAGTCGGTGCGCGACCGCTTCGTCGCCGAACTCGCCCGCCGCGCCGAGAAGATCAAGCTCGGCCGGGGTACCGAGGACGGCGTCGAGTGCGGCCCGCTGGTCTCCCAGCAGCAGCTCGACAAGGTCGAGGCCTACGTCGCCTCCGCACTGGCCGAGGGTGCCCAGCTGCGCTGCGGCGGTGCCCGGCCCGAGCCGTCCGCCGTCCGCCCGGCCACCGGCTACTTCTACGCGCCGACCGTGCTCGACGGCTGCCACCGCGAGATGAAGGTCGTCCGTGAGGAGACCTTCGGACCGATCCTGACGGTGGAGACCTTCACCACCGAGGACGAGGCCGTCGCGCTCGCCAACGACACCGAGTACGGCCTGGCCGGTGCGGTCTTCTCGGGCGACACCGCGCGCGCCCGCCGGGTCGCCGCCCGGCTGCGGCACGGCACGGTCTGGATCAACGATTACCACCCCTACCTCCCGCAGGCGGAGTGGGGCGGCTTCGGCAAGTCCGGAATCGGACGGGAACTTGGTCCCACGGGTCTGGACGAGTACCGCGAGAGCAAGCACATTTACGAAAACCTCCGGCCGGAGCCGGTGCGCTGGTTCGCGGGCTGACCCCCGGGAATCACCTGGCAACACCCGCACCACGCACTTTGCAAGAAGGAGCACCCCATGCCTGTGTATGACTATGTCGTGGTCGGCGGTGGTACCGCCGGTTCCGTCATTGCCTCCCGCCTCACCGAGGATCCCGGCGTCACCGTCGCCGTCATCGAGGGCGGCCCCTCCGACCTCGACCGCGACGAGGTACTGACGCTGCGCCGCTGGCTCGGCCTGCTCGGCGGCGAGCTGGACTACGAGTACACGACCACCGAGCAGCCCCGCGGCAACTCGCACATCCTGCACAGCCGCGCCAAGGTCCTCGGCGGCTGCTCCTCCCACAACACCCTGATCTCCTTCAAGCCGCTGCCGTCCGACTGGGACGAGTGGGCGGCGGCGGGCGCGGCCGGCTGGGGCGCCAAGGAGATGGACCCGTACTTCGGCAAGCTGCGCAACAACATCGTGCGGGTGGCGAAGAAGGACCAGAACCAGATCGCCACGGACTGGATCGAGGCGACGAAGACCGCGCTCGGCGTCCCCGAGGTCGTCGGCTTCAACGACAAGCCCTTCGAGGAGGGCGTCGGCTTCTTCGACCTCTCCTACCACCCGGAGAACAACAAGCGCTCCTCCGCGTCCGTCGCCTACCTCCACCCGCACATGGAGGCCGGCGACCGCCCGAACCTCACGCTGATGCTGGAGACCTGGGCGTACAAGCTGGAGCTGGACGGCACCGTCGCCAAGGGCGTCCACGTCCGTACCAAGGACGGCGAGGAGGTCTACGTCGAGGCCGCGCGCGAGGTGCTGGTCTGCGCCGGCGCCGTCGACACCCCGCGGCTGCTGATGCACTCCGGCATCGGTCCGAAGAAGGACCTGGAGGCGCTGGGCATCGACTGCGTGCTCGACCTGCCGGGCGTCGGGGAGAACCTGCTCGACCACCCCGAGTCGGTGATCGTCTGGGAGACCGACGGGCCGATCCCGGACAACTCCGCGATGGACTCCGACGCGGGCCTGTTCGTCAAGCGGGACCCGGAGCACAAGGGCCCCGACCTGATGTTCCACTTCTACCAAATACCGTTCACCGACAACCCCGAGCGGCTGGGCTACGAGCGCCCCGAACACGGGGTCTCGATGACCCCCAACATTCCCAAGTCCCGCTCCCGCGGCCGTCTCTACCTCACCTCCGCCGACCCCGAGGTCAAGCCCGCGCTCGACTTCCGGTACTTCGAGCAGGACGAGAACGGGGTCGACTACGACGGCGACACCCTTGTCGACGGCATCAAGCTGGCCCGCAAGATCGCGCAGGCCGAGCCGTTCGCCAAGTGGCTCAAGCGGGAGGTCTTCCCCGGTCCCGACGTCACCGACGACGCGGAGATCAGCGAGCTGGTGCGCAAGGCGGCCCACACCGTCTACCACCCGGCCGGCACCTGCAAGATGGGCGCCGCCGGTGACCAACTCGCCGTTGTCGACCCTGAGTTGAAGATTCGAGGGCTGTCCGGCATCCGTATCGCCGACGCCTCCGTCTTCCCGACGATGCCGGCCGTCAACCCGATGCTGGGCGTGCTCATGGTGGGGGAGAAGTGCGCCGACCTGCTCCATAAGTCTCCGACCCAAGGAGGTGATGCGTGATGGCTACCACCTCCGCCGGCGCATCCGAGATACCCAACGCCCGCACGCCCAAGGACGGCTCCGCCGCTCCGGAGTCCGACGGCCGTGAGGTCGTCTTCTCCGTCCGTCACCTCTGGAAGGTCTTCGGCCCCAAGGCCGACCGCATCCCCGAGGACTCCTCGGTCACCGACCTGAGCGCCCAGGAGCTGCGCGAGAAGACCGGCTGTGTGGCCGCCGTCCGGGACGTCTCCTTCGACGTCCACAAGGGCGAGGTCTTCGTCGTCATGGGCCTGTCCGGCTCCGGCAAGTCCACCCTCGTCCGGTGCCTGACCCGGCTGATCGAGCCGACCAGCGGCGAGCTGGAGATGGACGGCGAGGACGTCCGCGCCATGGACCGCACCACGCTGCGCGAGCTGCGCCGCCGCCGGGCCGCCATGGTCTTCCAGCACTTCGGCCTGCTGCCGCACCGCAGCGTCGTCGACAACGTCGCCTACGGCCTGGAGATCCAGGGCGTCGGCAAGACGGAGCGCCGCGAGAAGGCCGGCGAGATCGTCGACAAGGTCGGTCTGAACGGACTGGAGAAGCGCCGCCCCGGCCAGCTCTCCGGCGGTCAGCAGCAGCGCGTCGGCCTGGCCCGCGCGCTCGCCGTCGACCCCGAGGTGCTGCTCTTCGACGAGCCGTTCAGCGCGCTCGACCCGCTCATCCGCCGCGACATGCAGGAAGAGGTCGTCCGCCTGCACCGCGAGGAGGGCCGGACGATGGTCTTCATCACCCACGACCTCGCCGAGGCACTGCGGGTCGGTGACCGGATCGCCCTGATGCGCGACGGGCAGATCGTCCAGCTCGGCACCCCCGAGGAGATCGTCGGCTCCCCGGCCGACGACTACGTCCGCGACTTCGTCCGGGACGTCCCGCGCGAGCAGGTCCTCACCGTGCGCCGCGCGATGCGCCCCGTCGAGGACGGCGAGGCCGACCAGGGCCCCGCGCTGGGCCCCGACACCCTGATCTCCGACGCCATCGAGGCGGTCGCCCGCTCCGGCGGCGCGGTCCGCGTCGTCGACGACGGCCGCTGCGTGGGCATCGTCGACCACGCCTGTCTGCTGAACGTGGTCGCACGGGTCGACGGTCCGCAGCACGGTGAGGTGGCCGCCTGATGTACGCCGCCACCACCCGCGGCGGCGCCCTGCGCGCCGTCGGCTCCAGAGCTCCCGCGGCCACCCCGCGGGCCCGGCTGCGCGCCACCCTGCTGCGCCACTGGCGCGAGGCCCAGCGCTGCGCCGCCCTGAACGTCCCGGCCGGCACCGTGAAGAGGGGGCGGGCATGAGCAACGCATCCGCACCCCCGGTTTCCGCGCGCGGCACCCTGGGCGTCGACACCCCCAAGGGTCCGGCCCAGGCCCTGCTGCAGCGCCGCGGCCTCGCCAAGCTCCTGCTGCTCGCCGTCGCCGCGGCCGTCCTCGTCCCGCTGCTGGCCGCCAAGTACGGCGCCGCCTGGCCGCACGGGCTGACCGTCGACGTCTCCGGCCCGCTCGGCAAGACCAGCGACTGGATCATCAACAACCGTGACAGCCACTGGCTGTTCGTCTACTTCCTCGGTCACCTCAGCAACGCCGTGGTGATCTCCGTCCGCGCCGTCTACCTGCTGCTGCTCGCGCTCGGCTGGACCGGCGTGACGGTCGGCATGACGCTGCTCGCCTGGCGCGTGGCCGGGCTCCGCATCGCGGCAACGGCGCTGATCTCCTTCCTGGTCAGCGGCCTGCTGGGGATGTGGGTCCCGACCATGCAGACGCTCGCCCTGATGGTCGTGGCGGTGGCCGTCTCGGTCGTCGTCGGCGCGCTGCTGGGCCTGGCCGCCGGCCTGTCCGAGCGGCTGTTCCGGATCCTGCGCCCGGTGCTGGACACCATGCAGGTGCTGCCCGCCTTCGCCTACCTCCTGCCCGTGGTGCTGGTCTTCGGCATCGGCGTCCCTGCCGCGCTGCTGGCCACCGTCATCTACGCGGCCCCGCCGATGGCCCGGCTGACCGCGCTCGGTCTGCGCGGCGCCGACCCCAACGTCCTGGAAGCCGTCTCCTCGCTCGGCGCCACCGGCCGGCAGCGGCTGGTGACCGCCCGTCTCCCGCTGGCCCGCAAGGAGCTGCTGCTCGGCGTCAACCAGACGATCATGATGGCGCTGTCCATGGCCGTCATCGCCTCGGTGATCGGCGCGGCCGGTCTCGGTGACCGCGTCTACCAGGCACTCGCCTCGGTCGACGTCGGCGCCGCGCTCGCCGCCGCCATCCCGATCGTGCTGCTGGCCATCGTCATGGACCGCACCACCGCGGCGGCCGGCGAACGGCTCGGCGCGGACGCCCCCGCCACCGGCCCGGCGTGGCTGCGCGGCTGGCTGCCCTGGGCAGGCGCCGCCGTGGTCACCGCCGTCTTCGCAGGTCTCGGCCGGCTGAGCGGCTCGCTGGTCTGGCCGGACGCCTGGGCGCTGGACATCGCCCACCCGGTCAACCACTTCAAGGAGTGGATGGTCGACCACCTCTACTCCGGCGTTCCCGTCATCGGCGGCACCGCCGACTGGGCCGCGCACTTCACCAACTGGGTGCTCAACCCGCTGCGGGACGGCCTGACCGCGCTGCCCTGGTACGGCACGCTGCTCATCGTCGCCGCGCTGGCCTGGCTCATCGGCACCTGGCGCACCGCCGTGACCGCCGTCCTCGCGATGGCCGCCATCGGTGTGCTGGGTGTGTGGAAGCCGTCCATGAACACCCTCTCCCAGGTGCTCGCCGCCCTGGTGGTGACCCTGGTGCTGGGCTTCGGCATCGGCATCCTCTCGGCCGGCAGCAAGCGGCTGGAGTCGGTCCTGCGTCCGGTCCTGGACGTCATGCAGACCATGCCGCAGTTCGTCTACCTCATCCCGGTGGTCGCGCTGTTCGCCGTGGGCCGCGCCCCGGCCGTCGCCGCGGCCGTGGTCTACGCACTGCCCGCCGTCATCCGCATCACCACCCAGGGCCTGCGCCAGGTCGACCCGGCGGCCGTGGAATCGGCCCGCTCGCTGGGCGCCACCCGCTGGCAGATGCTGCGCCAGGTCCAGCTCCCGCTGGCCCGGCCCGCCCTGCTGCTGGCGGTCAACCAGGGCGTGGTCCTCGTCCTCGCCGTCGTCATCATCGGCGGTCTGGTCGGCGGCGGTGCCCTCGGCTACGACGTCGTCACCGGCCTCGCCACCGGCGACCTGGGCCTCGGCCTGGTCGCGGGTGTGGCGATCGTCTGCCTGGGCCTGATGCTCGACCGGGTCACCCAACCCACGGAACGCCGCACGACGGGGAAGGGAGTCTGACCATGTCCCGTAAGCGCACCATGACCATCGGGACGGCCGCGCTGGCCGGCACGGCGGTCCTCGCCCTCTCCCTGTCGGCCTGCGGCAAGGCCGACATGACCAAGCAGACCTCGCCGTTCGCCGCGGCCAAGGGCTCCAAGTCGGTCACCCTGTCCGTCCAGACCTGGGTCGGCGCACAGTCCAACGTCGCGGTGGCGAAGTACCTGCTCGAACACGAGCTGGGCTACCACGTCGACACCGTCCAGGTGGACGAGATCCCCGCCTGGGACGCCCTCAGCCAGGGACGGGTCGACGCGATCCTGGAGGACTGGGGCCACCCGGACCAGGAAAAGCGGTACGTCAAGGACAAGAAGACGATCACGCCGGCCGGCGGCAACGGCGTCACCGGCCACATCGGCTGGTACGTCCCCAAGTACTGGGCCGACAAGCACCCCGAGGTCACCGACTGGAAGAACCTCAACAAGTTCGCCGATCAGCTCCGCACCTCGGAGAGCGGCAGCAAGGGCCAGCTGATGGACGGTTCGCCGTCCTACGTCACCAACGACAAGGCGCTGGTGAAGAACCTCAAGCTCAACTATGAGGTCGTCTTCGCGGGCTCCGAGGCGGCGCAGATCACCCAGATCCAGCAGTTCGCCAAGGAGAAGAAGCCCTTCCTGACGTACTGGTACGAGCCGCAGTGGCTCTTCAACCAGGTGCCGATGGTGGAGGTCAAGCTCCCCAAGTACACCGACGCCTGCGCGGAGAAGGGCACGAAGGACCCCACGTCCATCGACTGCGCCTATCCGACCACCCCGCTCCAGAAGTTCTTCAACACCGAGTTCGCCAAGAAGGGCGGCAGCGCCGCGGCCTTCCTGAAGAACTTCCAGTGGACGAAGGACGACCAGAACGAGGTCTCCGAGAACATCGCCTCCAAGGGGCTGACCGCCGACGAGGCGGCCAAGCAATGGGTGAACAAGCACCCGGAGGTCTGGAAGAAGTGGCTCCCCAAGAAGTAGTACGGGGAGAGCATCGGCCGCGGGCGGTCGCACCCATGGTGCGGTCGCCCGCGGCCGTGTCGGGGGCGGCTGGCCCGCCGCGCCGCCCTCGCTCGTTCGGGTGACGGCCACGTGTTGCGGCACCGCGCCCCCACGGGCGCAGCACGCTGGGGAACCGTCGCCGAGGGAAGGCCCCCCATGCCGCTGCCGCCGAAGTGCCCCACCACCGACTGCCATGACTGGCTGTGGAAGGACACCGCCACCACCGACACCGACTGGGACAACTGGCGCTGGTGGTGCTGCCGTTGCGACAAGAAGTGGTACCCGACGGCGGAACAGCTCGCGGAGTTCCGCCACGGGGCGTCGGCCGGGGCGCCGCACTCCGCGTACCGGGACCCGAGGGCGGGGGCGGGCCGGTAGCCGGCCCCCGGCCCACGCCCGGCCATGCCTTACGTCCGGTCCGCCCGCGCGCGGCCCGTCGTTTCCGCCCGCAGCTGCTCGGCCATCTCCGCCACCGCCGCCATCGCCCGCCACTGGAGCCCCGGCCCGAAGGTGATCCGGGCGGCACCGAGGGCGCCGAGTTCGCGCGGGGCGGGGCCGTCCGGCATGACCACGGCATTGACGGGGAGGCCGATGGCGGTGGCCAGGCGGGTCAGCCGGTCGGGCGGGGCGGCGAAGGGGTAGACGCAGTCGGCGCCCGCCTCGGCGTACAGGCGGCCGCGGCGGATCGTCTCGTCCTCGTCCGGGACACCCCGGATATACGTGTCGATGCGGGCGTTGACGACCAGCGCATCGCCCGCCTCGGCCCGTACCTGCGCCAGCCAGTCCGCCTGCTGCCGGGCGTCGCGCAGGGCGCCGGTGGCCGGGTCGGTGTCCTCCAGGTTGCAGCCCACCGCGCCGGCGTCCGCGAGCCGGCCGACCAACTCCCGGGCGGACAGCCCGTATCCGGCCTCCACGTCCGCCGTGACCGGGATGTCCACGGCCCGGGTGATGCGGGCGACGGCGGCGAACATCTCGTCGGGCGGGGTCTGCCCGTCCTCGTAACCGAGGCTTGCGGCGACGCCCGCGCTCGGGGTGGCCAGCGCCGGGAAGCCCGCGTCGGCGAAGACCCGGGCGCTGGCGGCGTCCCACGGGCCGGGCAGGACCAGCGGATCGCCCGGCTTCCGGTCGTGGTGCAGCTCTCGCAGCGTGGTGGCGCTCACAGTTCTTCTCCCGGGGGCTGGCGGACGGTGACGTTGATGCGGTTCCAGTTGTTGATGGCGACGATCACCGCGATCAGGTGGGCGAGTTCGGTCTCGTCGAAGTGGGCGGCCGCTTGCGCGTAGACCTCGTCGAGGACGAAGCCGTCGGTGAGGACGGTGATCGCCTCGGTGAGGGCGAGGGCGGCCCGCTCGCGCGCGGTGTAGAGGTCGCCGGACTCCTCCCACGCGGGCAGCAGATCGACCCGCCGCGGGTCGACCCCCGCCTCCCGCAGGTTCTTCACGTGCATGTCGATGCAGAACGCACACCGGTTGAGCTGTGAGGCGCGCAGCACGACCAGTTCGGCCAGTACCGGATCCCCCAGCCCCTCCTTGGCGGCCGTGGTCAGCCGGAGCTGGGCCCGGCCGAACGCGGACATCTGGCTCCAGAACTTCATGCGCTGGGTCATCGCGGTCACGCCTTCCCCGGCGTCGTGCGGGTGCTCACACCGAACCGGTTCCACGCGTTGATGGTGGTGATCAGGGCGATCAGGTGGGCGAGTTCGGTCTCGTCGAAGTGGGCGGCCGCCTGTGCGTAGACCTCGTCGGGGACGAAGCCGTCGGTGAGGACGGTGATCGCCTCGGTGAGCGCGAGCGCCGCCCGCTCCTTCGGGGTGTAGAGGTCCGGCGCCTCCGCCCAGGCGAGGAGGAGGTGCAGCCGCTCCTCGCGCTCGCCGGCCTTGCGGGCGTCGGTGAGGTGCATGTCGAGGCAGAACGCGCACTTGTTGAGCTGTGAGGCACGGATCTTGACCAGCTCGGCCAGGGCCGGGTCGACGTCCTTCCTGGCCGCCGCGTCCAGCGCGATCATGGCGCGGTAGACCTCGGGGGCATGCTGTGTCCAGCGCAGCTGGGGTCCGTGGTCGTGCGCCGGAGCCGTGCCGGAGGCGCCGGCCGTCGGTGTCGTATCGGAGGCGCCGGCCGCCGGTGTCGTGGGCGTGGTGGGCGTGGTGGGCGTCGTCATGCCTGCGACGCTACGGCGGCAATGGCACAGCTGTATGGTCCACTTCCATGGGGGATTCCTGGGCCACTTTCGGTCGTGACCTGCATCTGGACCTCGGCGGCCCCGGCGGCCTGCGGGCCGCCCTGCTGCGCGCGTTGCGCGAAGCCGTACGGTCCGGGCGGCTGGCCCCCGGCACCCGCCTGCCGTCCTCCCGCTCCCTCGCCGCCGACCTCGGCATCGCCCGTAACACCGTCGCCGACGCCTACGCCGAGCTGGTCGCGGAGGGCTGGCTCAGCGCCCGCCAGGGCTCCGGCACCCGGGTCGCCGCAAGGGTGCTGCCGCGTACCGCGCCCACCGCCCGCCGCGCCCCCGGCCGCGCGCACCGCGCCGGCCGGCCGCGCTTCGACCTCACCGCCGGCACCCCCGACGTCTCCGCCTTTCCCCGCACCGCCTGGCTCGCCGCCGCCCGCCGCGCGCTGACCGCCGCGCCCAGCGAGGCCTTCGGCTACGGCACCTCGTCCGGATGCCCAGAACTGCGCGCCGTCCTCGCCGACTACCTGGCGCGCGCCCGCGGCGTCCGCACCGATCCCGACCACATCGTGCTCTGTACCGGTTTCATGCAGGGGCTGGCCCTGCTCGGCCGCACGCTGGGCGCCGGCCGGCTGGCCACCGAGTCGTACGGCCTCGGCTTCCACCGCGACGTGATCGCACGCGCCGGTCTGCGCACCGTGCCCCTCGGCGTCGATGAGCACGGTGCCCGTACCGAGGAGCTGTCCGCCCTCGACGACCTGCGGGCCGCCCTCCTCACCCCCGCCCACCAGTTCCCCACCGGCGTTCCGCTGCACCCCGACCGCCGGGCCGCCGCCGTCAACTGGGCGCGCGCCACCGGTGGTTACATCCTGGAGGACGACTACGACGGGGAGTTCCGCTACGACCGCCAGCCGGTCGGCGCGCTCCAGGGGCTGGACCCCGACCACGTCGTCTACCTGGGCACCGCGAGCAAGAGTCTGGCCCCCGCACTGCGGCTGGCCTGGATGGTGCTGCCGGACCGTCTCGTCGATCCGCTGCTCGCCGTCAAAGGCACCGGCGAATGGCAGTCGGGGCAGCTGGAGCAGCTCACCCTCGCCGAGTTCATCTCCTCGGGCGCCTACGATCGGCATCTGCGCGGGATGCGGCTGCGCTACCGGCGGCGCCGCGACCAGCTGGTCGCGGCGCTGGCCGAGCGGGCACCCCAGGTCCGGGTCTCCGGCATCGCCGCCGGACTCCACGCCGTACTGGAACTCCCGCCCGGTACCGAGCAGTCCGTCGCCCAGGCCGCCCGCTGGCAGGGCCTCGCTCTGGAAGGCCTCAGCAGCTTCCACGACCCGGCCGCTGCGTCACCGCCCCGCGACGCCCTGGTCGTCGCCTACGGCACCCCGCCCGACCACTCCTTCACGGGCGTCCTGGACGCGCTGATCAGGGTGCTGCCGGGGGAGTGACGCCGTGCGTGCATGCGCCTGGCGCCCTGTTGTCGGACGACCGCGCGCCGGCGC
>NZ_SDIG01000167.1:0-14030 GCF_004122755.1 Streptomyces sp. TM32 | reverse complement strand
CCCGTCCCCTCCGGCCCCTCCACCCCCAACTCCTGTGCCAGCACGGCCGCTTGTACCCGGCTGCGCAGCTCCAGCTTCGCCAGCAGCCGGCTGACGTGCGTCTTCACGGTGGCCTCCGCCATCACCAGCCGCAGCGCGATATCGGCGTTCGACAGCCCGCGCCCCAGACATCCCAGCACCTCCCGCTCGCGTGGCGTCAGCGCGTCCAGGACCCCCGGATCGGGGGCCGCCCCGTCCCGCGCCGGCCGCTCCGGCGTACGGGTGGCGGCGAACTCCGCGAGCAGCCGCCGGGTCACCGCCGGCGCGATCAGCCCCTCGCCGGACGCCACGGTGCGCACCGCGGTCAGCAGCGTGGCCGCGTCGCTGTCCTTGAGCAGGAAGCCCGCGGCCCCCGCCCGCAGCGCCCCGAAGACGTATTCGTCCAGGTCGAAGGTGGTCAGCACCAGCACGTCCGCGAGCTGCCCGTCGACGATCCGCCGGGTGGCGGAGACCCCGTCGAGCCGGGGCATCTGGAGATCCATGAGGACCAGCGCGGGGCGCAGCGCGCGGGCGAGCCGTACCGCCTCCTCGCCGTCCGCGGCCTCCCCGACGACCTCGATGTCGGGGGCGGAACGCAGGATGAGGACGAGCCCGGCCCGGACGGCGGACTGGTCCTCGGCGACCAGGACCCGGATGGGCTGTGCCGCGCTGCCGGTCGTCATGGTGCTTCCTCCTCGGCGGGCAGTGCTGCCCGTACCAGCCAGACCCTGCCGTCCGGCTCCTCTGCCGGCCCGGCCCGGAACACTCCGCCCAGCAGGGCGGTCCGCTCGCGCATTCCGATCAGACCGGCGCCGGAGCCGGGTGCCCGGGGGCGCGGCCGGTCGGCGAACGGGCTGCGGACGACGACGGTGAGCGCCCCGTCGGGCTCCCGGGCGAGGCGTACCCGTACCTCGCCGGGGGCGGCGTGCTTGAGCGCGTTGGTCAGTGACTCCTGGACGATGCGGTACGCGGCCAGCTCGGCCGGGGCCGCGGGCTCCGGCGCGGCCCCGGCGCCGTGCGGGCCGCGGGCGTCGTCCAGCACGAAGGTCAGTCCGCTGCCCGCGCCGCTGGTACGGGCCTGGTCGAGCAGCGCGTCCAGGCCGTCGAGGGTGGGGGTCGCGGCGGGCGCGCCGTCCGCCCCGGTGGTCCTCGGGTCCCGCAACAGCCCGATGAGGCGGCGCATTTCGGCCAGACCTTGCACGCTGTTCTCACGGATCACGCCGAGCGCCTCGCGGGTCGCCGACGGGTCGTCGATGGACTGGGCCGCGGTGGAGTGGATCGCGATGGCGGACAGATGGTTGGCGACCATGTCATGCAGTTCGCGCGCCATCCGGGCCCGTTCGCCGGCCACCGCCTGCGCCCGGTCCCGCTCGGCCAGCAGCGCGATCCGCTCGGCCCGCAGCCGGGCGGCCTCCGCGGCCTCGCGGTGTTCCCGGATCATCAGGCCGGTCGAGGCCGGGGCGATGGTGATCAGCGCGAGGCCGATGACGGCCAGGACGACCTGCGTGCTGTGCCACAGCGCGGTCAGTACGGCGGCCCCCAGGACCGTCACCACGACGGAGTGCAGCGGGATCCGGCGGGCCGCACCCGCCGAGCCGTAGAGCACCGACGCGTAGACCACGTCCGTGAACATCACGACGGTGGCGACCAGGGTGCCGGAGCAGATGTCCAGCGCCAGGGCCGGCACCGCGACGGCCAGCGCCGCCGGCGGGGCCGTACGGCGGATCAGCTCCGCCAGCGACATCGCGGTGAGCGCGAGGAGGGTCAGCGAGGGCGGCAGCCCCAGCAGCGGGGGCCCGCCGTGCAGCCCCAGCGCCCACAGCAGCAGCCCGCAGAGCAGCCCGCCGCCCGCGATGAGCACATCGTCGCGGTGCGGCCGGCCGGCGGCGGTGACGACGGATCGGGCACTCACCCCTCCATCCAACACGGCGCCACGGCCGGCCACCTCCACGTCAGGGACACCCGTCAGGGAGGCGGGCTACATCGAAAGATGCAGTCCCGGATCGTCGCGTCCGACGACGTGCCGGGCGGCGGCCGCTGGAAGGCTCGGGGTGTGCGGCTCAAGGGCCGGGAGAGGAGTCAGCCGTGGTCGTCACGCTGATCATTGTCTGTGAGGTCGGCTTCTGGGTGCTGTTGGCGGCCGGTCTGGCGCTGCGCTACCTGGCAGGGATGCGGCGCACCGGAGCGGCGGTGCTGCTGATGGAGCCGCTGTTGGAACTGGTGTTGCTGGTCGTCACCGCGATCGACCTGAAGAACGGTGCGACGGCGGACTGGAAACACGGGATGGCCGCCGTCTACGTCGGTTACACCGTCGCCTACGGCCACTACACGATCAGGTGGGTCGACGGGCACGTCGCGCACCGTTTCGCGGGCGGGCCGCGGCCGGTGAAGCCGCCCCGCTACGGCCTGGCCCGTGCTCGGCACGAGGGCCTGTTGTGGCTGCGTACGGTGCTGATGGCCGTCGTCGCTTCCACGCTGCTGCAGTGCGCGATCTGGTACGTCGGCGACGGCGACACCGGCTCCCTACGCAGCTGGCAGGCCGTCACGCTGCGCACCGTCGTCCTGCACGGCGTGATCGCGCTGACCTATCTCCTGTGGCCGAAGAAGGACCCGGGCCGGGATGCCGCCGCCGAGGGCGAAGCGGCCGGGGCGCGGGAGAAGACGCTGCGCTGAGGGCGCATCCACGGGACGGCCCCGGCGCCCTGTCCGGCCGGGGCCGGACAGGAAGCACGACGGCAGCTCAGCGCTCCCCGCCCGGCACCCACAGCACGTCCCCGACCTCCTTGTTGGCCGTACGGGCCAGGATGAACAGGAGGTCGGAGAGGCGGTTGAGGTAGGTGGCGGTGAGCGGGTTCATGCTCTCGCCGTGCTCCTCGAAGGCCGCCCAGGTCGCGCGCTCGGCGCGGCGGACGACCGTGCACGCCTGGTGCAGCAGCGCGGCACCGGCCGTACCGCCGGGGAGGATGAAGCTGCGCAGCTTCTCCAGCTCCGCCAGGAACCGGTCGCAGTCGGCCTCCAGCTTGTCGATGTAGCTCTGCTCGACGCGCAGCGGCGGGAACTCGGGGTTCTCCACCACCGGCGTCGAGAGGTCCGCGCCGACGTCGAAGAGGTCGTTCTGCACCCGCAGCAGCACCGCGCTGACGTCCTCGGGGAGCGAGCCGAGCGCCAGGGCCACGCCGATGGCCGCATTGGCCTCGTTGGCGTCCGCGTACGCCGCGATCCGCGAGTCGGTCTTGGCGGTACGGCTCATGTCGCCCAGGGCGGTGGTGCCCTTGTCGCCGGTGCGGGTGTAGATGCGCGTCAGATTCACCATACGGGCGAGCCTACGCCGCGGACCTGCGGAAGGCCCGGGTGCACAGGGTCATGGACACCGCGACGAGGACGAGCGCCGCCAGGACGCCGTGGAGCATGGCCGAGGAGGCGTAGGAGCCGACGAACGCCGCCCGCACCGCGTCCACGAGATAGCGGAACGGCATGAAGTGCGACAGCACATCGAGCCACTCGGGCCCCAGCGTCATCGGCAGCATCAGCCCGGACAGCAGCATCGAGGGCATGGTCAGGGAGTTGATGACCGGCCCGAACTCCTGGGGCGTGTGCACCTTCAGCGCCAGCGCGTACGACAGCGAGGCCAGCGCCACGGTCAGCACCGCGACGAACGCGAAGCCGATGAGGATGCCGGGCAGCGGCGCCCGCAGCCCCATGACCAGGGCCGCCAGTACCAGCAGCACCGCCTGGAAGACGAACAGCGCGGCATCCCGCAGCACCCGCCCCAGCAGCAGCGCCAGCCGGCTCACCGGCGTCACCCGCATCCGTTCCACGACCCCGTACTGCTTTTCGAGGATGATGCCGAAACCGCAGAACGAGGCGCCGAACAGGCCGAGTTGGAGCAGCAGCCCGGGCACCAGCACCTGCCAGGAGCTGCCGGTGGAGGACAGCGGCAGATCGGTCAGCAGCGGGCCGAAGAAGAGCAGATACAGCAGCGGCATCAGCACGCCGAAGAGCATCTGGAGCCGGGACCGCAGCGTCTGGCGGGCGTACCGCCCGAAGATCAGCGCGGTGTCGGAGAGAAGCGAGGACACGAGGGCTCCTAGACGGCGACGGGGGTCTGGTCACCGGAGGCGGCGCTGCGCCCGGTGACGGCGAGGAAGGCGTCCTGGAGGGACGCGGTGGCCGAGCCCGCGTGGGCGCGCTTGAGGGCGTCCGGGGTGCCCTCCGCGACCACCACGCCCTGGTCGACGATCACCAGCCGGTCGGCCAGCGCGTCGGCCTCGTCGAGGTAGTGGGTGGTCAGGAAGACCGTGGTGCCGTGCTCCGTCCGGATCCGGCGGACCAGGTCCCACAGGTCGGCGCGGCTGCCCGGGTCGAGCCCGGTGGTCGGTTCGTCGAGGAACAGCACCTGGGGCCGGTGGGTGAGGCCCATCGCGAGGTCCAGCCGCCGCCGCTGTCCGCCGGAGAGGGTGGCCGTCTTGCGGTCGAGCAGCCCGGTCAGGCCCAGGTCGGCGGCCAACTCCTCGGTACGGGAGGCGGCTTCGGCCTTGCCGAGGCGGTAGAGGCGGGCCTGGGTGACCAGTTCCTCACGCACCGAGACGTTCGGGTCGACGCCGCCGGACTGGGCGACGTAGCCGGAGGCGCGGCGGACGCCCGCCGGGTCGCGGACGAGGTCGCAGCCGGCCACGGTCGCGGTGCCGCCGGTGGGCGCCAGCAGGGTCGTGAGCATGCGCAGGGTGGTGGTCTTGCCGGCGCCGTTGGGCCCCAGGAAGCCGAGGATCTCGCCGCGTTCGGCGGTGAGGTCGATGCCGCGTACGGCTTCTACGGGGCCGCGCGGGGTGGTGAAGGTCCGGGCGAGGCCGGACGCGCTGAGGACTGCCATGTCCACAGAAAAACAGAGAGACTGAAAAATTGCAACGCCCCCAAAATTTCATGGAGTCCAACGAAAGGTAGGGTGGGCGCATGGCAGAGGGACTCAGGGAGCGGAAGAAGCGGCAGACCCGCCAGTACATCTCCGACGTGGCCACCGGCCTCTTCCTGGAGCGCGGCTTCGACGCGGTGACCATCGCGGAGATCGCCGGGGCCGCGGAGGTCTCCGTCAACACCGTCTACAACTACTTCCCGGCCAAGGAAGACCTCTTCTTCGACCGCAGCAAGGGGGTCGCGGACCGGCTCTCGCGCTTCGTGCGGGGCCGGGCGGCGGGGGAGTCCGCGGCCGTCGCCGTCCTGCGCGAGCTGCGTGAGGAGGTCGAGGCGGTCTCCCCGCGGGTCGGCCTGATCGAGGGGTACGAGCGCTTCATGCGCGTGGTGCACGACGCGCCCACCCTCAAGGCCCGCCTCTGGTACCTCCAGCAGGAGGTCCACGACAACCTGGAGGTCACGCTCCGGGAGGAGACCGGCGCACCGGCCGACGACCCGCTGCCGGGCCTGATGGCGGGCCAGATCAACTGGGTGCACCAGAGTCTGATGCACTGGATCGCCCAGGCGATGCTCGCCGGCCGCAAGCCCGCTGAGGCCTCCCGGGAGGCACTGGTCCTCCTCGACGAGATGGCGGACCTGCTGGGCGAAAAGGTGCTCAACTACGCCGTACGGACAGCCGGCTGACGGCGGACTGTCCGGTTCGTTCCGCCCGGGGCGTACCCCGTCGGTGTGATGTCTGTCATGGAGGAATCGGCGCCGCGGCCCGAAGGGCCTCGTTACGGGGCGGTGTCGCGTGACGCGCGGGCGTGACGCGCATCTCTAACCCTCCAAAGGATCGCTTACGAGCGCTAACGTCACCCAGGACCGTCAAATGCACAGGGTGTGAGGGGACAGCAGTGGCAAAGAAGCTCGCCGTCATCGGCGCCGGACTCATGGGGTCCGGTATCGCGCAGGTCTCCGCCCAGGCCGGCTGGGACGTGGTCCTCCGCGACGTGACGGACGAGGCGCTGGCCCGGGGCAAGGGTGGCATCGAGGCCTCGTACGAGAAGTTCGTCGCCAAGGGCAAGCTCGCGGCGTCCGACGCCGAAGCGGCGCTGGCCCGCATCACCACCACGACCGACATGGAAGCCGCCGCCGAGGCCGACATCGTCGTCGAGGCCGTCTTCGAACGGATCGACGTCAAGCGGGAGATCTTCCAGACGCTGGACAAGCTCGTCAAGGACGAGGCGGTGCTGGCCTCCAACACGTCCGCCATTCCGATCACCAAGATCGCGGCGGCGACCTCCCGCCCCGAGCGGGTCGTCGGCACGCACTTCTTCTCGCCGGTGCCGATGATGCAGCTGTGCGAGCTGGTGCGCGGCTACAAGACCAGCGACGAAACCCTCGCCACCGCCCGGCAGTTCGCCGAGTCGGTCGGCAAGACCTGTGTCGTCGTCAACCGCGACGTGGCCGGCTTCGTCACCACCCGCCTGATCTCGGCACTGGTCGTCGAGGCCGCCAAGCTCTACGAATCCGGCGTGGCCAGCGCCGAGGACATCGACACCGCCTGCAAGTTGGGCTTCGGCCACGCGATGGGACCGCTCGCCACCGCCGACCTGACGGGCATCGACATCCTGCTGCACGCCACCGACAACATCTACACCGAGTCCCAGGACGAGAAGTTCGCACCGCCGGAGATCATGCGCCGGATGGTCGATGCGGGCGATATTGGACGCAAGAGTGGGCAGGGCTTCTACGAGCACTGATGCACCGTCAGGCCCATCGGCCCCGATGGGCTCACCCCGCGGGGTGAATTCGGGTATCGGTTCGCTTACAGGCGGCAACTTCGCCGCATGAGAGGCAGTCAGACCTGTAGACGTCCAGGCACCACCCATGACACCGGGGAGCGCATATGCACATCAGGGGCGACCACGCCGAGCTGGTCGTCGGGGGCCGCCTCGACGTCCGCAGCGCGGCGGACGCCCGAACGGCCCTGCACGCCGCCGTCGACTCCGGTCGGGGCGATCTCGTGCTGGACCTGACCGAGCTGGATTCCTGGGATGCCACCGGCCTCGGTGTGATCATGGGCGCGCACCGCCGTGCGGGCCGGGTCAACCGCAGGCTGGTGCTGCGCGGAGTACCGCCCCAGATGCAGCGCCTGCTGGTCGCCACCCGGCTGCACCGCATCCTCGCGATCGAGGGCGGCATCGAAGCGGAAACGCTTCCGCGGGTGTGAGGCACGGGCGGTACGCCGCCCGGACGGGCCGCGCGCGGTCGGGACGAGGCCGGCGATCAGAAACGCACGGCACAGCGCGTCGAAGCATGCCGAGCTGAGTGAGAGAAATGTCGTAAACAGCGCGACACCGACCAATCCCGGAAGTTCCGGTCAGGAGCGGCCCCCGGCGGTGCGTCGGTCCGCGCTTCAGGTCTAAGGTTCGGTTCCCGCCCGTATGTCATCATCCGCGGCGGGAACCGGACCGGACGCGACGGCAAAGGACGAGCCGCCGGAGCCGGAGGGGCGCGGACGGCACGCAGCGGAGCCGGTACGACGCCCGGCCTCCTGGATGCCCGGCGAGGCGGCGCGGAACGAAGCATCTGGGAGCTTGCAGCATGGACCCGAACACTCACCGGGGACCCGAGGAGCACGGCGAGCAGGACGGCCCTGCCGAGCCGCCGGCCCCCGCGTTCGGCGGCCCGCAGGGCGGCTCCCGGGGGGCCGCCCGCGTCGTCCGGCTCGTCTCGGGTCCCTACCTCGTCACCGTCAACCCCGTCGACGGCAGCGAAATAGAACCCTGCCCGCCCGGAGAGGTCCCCGCGGCCCCCGGCCGGCTCGACCAGGACGAACGCGCCGCGGCGGCCCGCGCGGCGGCGCCCCCGCCGCCCCCGGGCCCGCCCGCGTCCACCGGGCAGCAAGCCGTCCTCGAAGAGCGCACCGAGGACACCGAGCGCCTGGTCCGGCTGCTCTCCCGCGGCCGCTCGGTACGCGTCACCGGGCCCTCCGGCTCGGGTCGCACCCGGCTGCTGGACGCCGTCGCCGACGCCTGCGCCGACCTCGCCCCGGACGGGGTGATCCGGCTGTCCGGCTACCACCGCAACGTCACCGACCTGCTGTACACGCTGTTCGCCGCCGTCCACCGCGCCCCGCAGCACCGCCCCGACCGGGCCGAGATGCTGCGCATGGTCGCCGGGATCGGCGGGATCGTCGTCCTGGACGACCTGGAGTTCGGCGGCGCCGCGCTCGACGAGCTGCTCGCCGCCACCCCCGAATGCGCCTTCCTTCTCGCCGCCACCCCCGACGTCGCGGCTCCCAGCGCCGGCTCGCACGTCGAAGAGGTCTTCCTCGGCGGCCTCGGCCGCGGTGGCTGCGTACGGATGCTGGAGCGCGCCGTGGAGCGGCCGCTCACCGACGACGAGGAGGCCTGGGCCGCCGACCTCTGGTTCGAGTCCGAGGGGCTGCCGCTGCGGTTCGTGCAGGCGGCCGCCCTGCTGCGGCAGCGCGACCGGATGCGCGCCGAGCCGGGGGCCCTCGACGACGGTTACGGCCTCTTCCCCGCGGAGGCGGACACCGACGAGCCGGCCGCCGGGGCGGGCGGGCACCCCGAGGTGCCGCTGCCGTCCCTCGGCGAGGCCGCCGCCCCCGCCCCGCTGCTGGCCTCCCGGCTGAGCGAAGCCGCCCGGGAGACGCTGCGGATCGCCGTCGCGCTCGGCGGCGAGCTGCCGCACCAGGCGCATCTGCCGGCCCTCACCGAGGACACCCGCGCCGACGCCGCCCTCGGCGAACTGCTGGCCTGCGGCCTGATCACCCCGGTTGCCGGGCACTACCGGCTCGCCGCCACCGTCCAGGACCAGCTGGCCGCGGACGGCTACGCGGAGGGCGCCGCCGCCCGGGCCCACACCGTCGCCCAGCACTACGCCTGGTGGGCCGGCCACCCCTCGGTCACGCCCGAACGGGCCGCCGCGGAGTCCGATGTGGCGCTGGCCGCGATGGGCGTACTGACCGGCAGCCGGGAGGGCGGGCACACCAGCGCCGCCGTGCTGCTCGCCCGTACGGCCGCCCCGGCGTTCGCCGCGGCGCTGCACTGGAGCGCCTGGGAGCGCAGCCTGCGGCACGGCCAGGAGGCCGCGCGGCTGGCCGGCGAGGTCGCCGAAGAGGCCTACTTCCACCACGAGCTGGGCGTGCTGGCGCTGTGCACCGGCAACCTCGACAAGGCGCGCGCCGAGTTGGAGGCCTCCATCGGGCTGCGCGGTGTGCTCTCCGACCGCAATGGCGCGGTGGCCGGACGCCGCGCCCTGGCGCTGGTCACCGACAGCTCCCGGGCGGCGGCCGCCGCGGCGGCCACCACCGCCCTGCCGCAGGCATCCGGCGCAACCCGGAAGACGACCACGGCGAAGAGCCCGGCCGCCACACCGGCCGCGGGGGTCCCGGCCGCGAAGCCACGGACGCCGCGGACCGAGGACGCCGCGGCGACGATCGTCGCCCGCGGTTCCTCCTCGGCCGCCGCCACGACGGCCGTCCCGGCCGTGACCGTGAGCCGCACGGCCGGCGGGAAGCGGGTGTTCGGCATGGCCCGCCGCAACGTCGTGGCCGCCGGCGCCGGCGCCCTGCTGGCCGCGGTCCTCGGCACCGTCGTCACGCTCAGCTTGCCGTCCGGCGACGCGCGCCACGACGACAGGGTCAGCACCGAACAGAGCACGGACGACGGCAACGCCACCGACACCCCGGAGGAGCAGCCCGGTACCGGCCGGCCGTCGGCACAGCAGCCCGGCACGACCCGGGCCGGCACCCCGGGCACCCCCGGCCACCAGGCGTCCCCGTCCCCGTCCGCCTCCGGCCCCGCCACCAGCGGTTCGCCCACCGGCACCGGCCCGACGGACCCGACGACCGGCCCCACCGAACCGACCGGGCGGCCCACCACGCCCACCGGCCGGCCGACCCGCACCACCCGGCCGCCGACGGACGAACCGAGCAGCACGCCGTCCGGTTCGTCGAGCCCCTCGCCCTCGCAGAGCCCGTCCGGCGACCCGACGACGCAGAGCCCCTCACAGTCCGTGGCCGCGCCCTCGGACAGCGGCTCCACCGGGGGCGGTTCGACCGGCGGCACACCGTCGGACGGCAGCGCCTCCTCCGCCGGTACGGCGAGCTCCTCGACGGGCTGACGCCCCGCACGACCACAGCGCAACGGCCCGGTCACGTGACCGGGCCGTTGCGCTGCGCCGTCCCCGGGGGCGGCTCCCGGGGATCATGGCCGAAGAAGTCCCCAGGGGCCGACGGGGTCAGAACAGCCGGAGCTTGTCGTCCTCGATGCCGCGCAGCGCGTCGTAGTCCAGGACGACACAGTCGATACCGCGGTCGGTGGCCAGCACCCGCGCCTGCGGCTTGATCTCCTGAGCGGCGAAGACGCCCTTCACCGGGGCCAGATGCGGGTCACGGTTGAGGAGTTCGAGATAACGGGTGAGCTGCTCGACGCCGTCGATCTCACCGCGTCGCTTGATCTCGACGGCGACCGTCCGGTGATCGGCATCCCGGCACAAGATATCCACCGGGCCGATGGCAGTGGGGTATTCACGCCGAATCAGGGAGTATCCCTCGCCGAGGGTTTCGATCCGGTCCGCGAGCAACTCCTGGAGGTGCGCCTCCACCCCGTCCTTGATGAGCCCCGGGTCGACGCCGAGTTCGTGCGAGGAGTCGTGCATGACCTCCTCCAGGGTGATGATGAGCTTCTCGCCGCCCTTGTTCTCCACCGTCCACACGTCCCCGTCGGCCTCCTTGAGGGTGCACGGCGGCGACATCCAATTGAGGGGTTTGTAGGCCCGGTCGTCCGCGTGCACGGAGACGGAGCCGTCGGCCTTCACGAGGATGAGGCGAGGGGCCGAGGGGAGATGGGCGGTGAGCCGGCCCGCGTAGTCCACGGAGCAGCGGGCGATGACGAGACGCATGGGGCGAAACGCTACTCGACCGGGGGCCCCGCACGCGATTCGCCCTGGATCACCGGGCCTTTACGGGGGAAATCCCCGCACCCCCGGCGCTCGCCAATGGCCGGTTGTATGTGCAATCTCCTGGTGCGGGCACCTTGCGCGGCATACCGTTGAAGCGGGGGGTCGTGAGGCGAACACGCTCTGTCGCGAAACCCCCTGTCCCGTCCCTAGGCCCTGTCCGTCCCGGCGGGGCCGCGAGAGGAGAACCTCATGTCGCTCGACGTCTCACCGGCCCTCCTCGAACAGGCCGAGCGAGGCGAGGTCGACGAAGCCGCATTTGTCGACTGCGTCCGGACCTCCCTGCCCTACGCATGGGGGATGATCAGCTCTCTGGTGGCCCAGCTGAAGGTGGACGGCGGAGAGTTCGCCGACAATCAGACGCCTCCGCCGGACGAGCAGGCGCGTGGGCAGTTGCTGCGCGCACTGGCGAGTGACGCCATCCGTGGTTCGCTGGAGCGCCACTTCGGTGTGCGGCTCGCCTTTCAGAACTGCCACCGGGTCGCGGTCTTCCCGCTCGACCCGGCGGTGGACGACCGCCTGGCCCGATTCACCTCCATACGGGGCCAGCTGCTGAATCAGTCGCCGCAACTCCGCGACTGCTGAACGTCGTTGCTGCCGCTGCGCACAGGATTGTCAGACGCACCGTGCCGGTGTGCCAGCGGCAGCACTCTCCCGGGACGGGGACAACTCCGGGCACGGCACGCGGCTCCACCGCGCGCGGGCACCGTCACCCGCGCACGGCAGCGCCGCGCCGGGCCGGTCAGCCCAGCTGCGGCAGGACCTCCGCGCCCAGTCGGCGCACGTTCTCCTCCGTCGCCGCGAGGTCGCCGGAGCCCTCGACGAGCAGCGCGAAGCGGGTGATGCCCGTACGCTCCGAGGTCGCCGCCAGCCGGTCCGCGCACAGCTGGGGTGTGCCGACGGGATGCAGCCCGCACAGCAACTCCGTATAGGCCAGCGGATCGCGCATCGCGCGATAGCGGCCGTCGACGGTCACATGCGCGCCCAGGCCCCGCCGCAGCCAGCCGGGCATCGCCTTGGTCAGCGACTCCCGCGCCGCCTCCCGGCCGTCGGCGACCTGCACCACGCCCGCCGAGACATGCGCCGCCGCGGCCACCTCGTCGCCGTCCCGGCCGGCCTCCCGGGCGGCCGACCGCCACAGCGCGACCATCTCCGCCTTCTCCTCGTCGCCGCAGTGCATGCCCAGCAGCATCGGCAGTCCGCGCGCGGCGGCGGTCCGCACCGAGGCGGCGGAGGTGCAGGCCACCACCACCGGCGGGCCCGTGGGCCCGGCACACGGATCGTCCGGATCGGTCAGCGCCTGATCCGGCCGCGGCACCACCGCCACCTCCCGGAACGCATAGCGCTCGCCCTGCGCGCCGACCCGCGGCTCCCGCAGCCAGCGCAGCAGCAGATCGAGGGACTCCGGGAAGCCGTGGTCGTACGCGGCGAGCCCGGAGCCGAACACCTCCAGATCGACCCAGGGGCCGCCGCGGCCGACGCCGAGCGTGAACCGGCCGCCGGCGGTGAGATGCAGCAGCGCCGCCTGCTCGCCGAGCGTCACCGGATGCTGGGTCGGCAGCACGCTCACCGCCGTCCCGACCCCGATCCGGCGGGTGCGCCCCAGCAGCAGCGCCGCCAGCGTCACCGCGCTCGGACAGACGCCGTACGGTACGAAGTGGTGTTCCGCCAGCCAGACATCGTCGAGCCCGGCCTCCTCCGCGACCTCCGCGGAGCGCACCGCGCGGTGCAGTGCTTCCCCCTGTCCCTGACCGGGAAATTGAGCGGCCAGGATGAAAGCTCCAACGCGCATCGCTCTCTGCCTCCTCGCAGCCGACGCGACTCCCCCCACCGGCAACAACGGGTGACACGTGCCAAGGGCACGGCCTGACGGGAAATTTCCCGATGATCGCAGAAACCTGCCGAGCGGAGTCCACCCCTGACCGAGCCGCGTACGCTGGTGACATCCCGTGACCCCGTGACCCTCCGAGGTGCTCTGTGTCCCCGCGTCGAAACCGCCTGCCCGGCGGCGCGAAGCCCGTCGACCGTACGGGCGGTGACCGTTACGGCCTGGAACGTACCGAGGAGTGGCGCGGCGAGACCTGGGTCGTGCGGCAGGTGGGGGGCGGCGGTGCGGCCAAGCACTACCGCTGCCCCGGCTGTGACCAGGAGATCCCGCCCGGCGTGCCGCATGTCGTCGCCTGGCAGCAGCACGGCGATGTCGACGACCGCCGGCACTGGCACAAGGCGTGCTGGAACGCACGGGACCGCCGGAGCGCACGGCTCCAGCGGTCCCGGAATGCCCCCAGATACTGAGCGTTGAGCAGGGGGCGCGGCGTCAGACGTCGCGCTGGGCGACGGCCGCGTAGGCGCCGCCCAACACCACCGCGGTCACTCCGGCAAGGATCCCCAGCGGCGTCCAGCCGGTCGGACCCGTGGGGAGGAACGGGATGTCGTAGAGCGTCGCCAGGGCGCTCGGCACCGAGTACTCGATCAGCGCCCGCTGGATGTCCTTGACGCTCTCACCCTGCAGGAACAGCGCCAGCAGCATCGGCAGCAGCACGACACCCATCATCGTGCTGATGGCGCCCGCGGAGTGCCGCAGCAGGGCACCGACGGCCAGCGCCAGCAGGCCGAGCAGCGCGACGTACAGACCGGCACCGAGGGTGGCGCGCAGCCACTGGTCGGTGGTCGGCGCGGGGCCGTTGAGCATGGCGGTGTCGAGCAGCGCGACCAGGGTGGTGGCGACCGTGGTCAGCACCAGCGCGAGGGTGAAGAAGACGACGGCCTTCGCGGTCAGCACCCGCACGCGGCTGGGGCAGGCGGTCAGCGTCGTACGGATCATGCCGGTGCCGTACTCGGACGAGATCGACAGCACGCCCAGGGTGATCACGCACAGGCTGCCGAGCAGCACGCCGACGAAGCCGACGCCGAGCAGCGGGTCCATCTCGCGTTCGGAGCCCGCCGCGACGCTGGCCAGCAGGCCGATACCCACGGTCAGGACGACCATCACGCCCAGCGTCCAGATCGTCGAGCGCAGCGAGCGGATCTTCGTCCACTCGGAGGCCAGCGCATGGCCGAGGTGGGTGGGGCGCACGGGGATGGGGGAGACGTAGCCGCCCGCTCCGGCCCAGGCCTGCTGGGGGTGGGCC
>NZ_SDIG01000166.1:0-14235 GCF_004122755.1 Streptomyces sp. TM32 | reverse complement strand
GCGGCGGCCCCCCCCCCCGCCCGCGGGGCCCCCCACCGCCGGGCGCCCCCCCGTGCTTCCCGTCGGGCGCGCCCCCCCCCCCCCTCCCCCCCCGCCGCCCCGCCGTGGTTCCAGGCAGGCGCCTGCCTGGAACCACGGCGGGGCGTCCGGCGTTGATAGCTTTGGGCCGCACACGCGCCTCCACCCCCGTCGCTTCGCTCGTCGCACCGCACGATCCGGCGCCCTCGACCCAGGAGCCTTCACCCCGTGAATACTCTCGCGCTCGGCCCCCAGTGGCTGGACCCGGACTACCTGATCGCGACATTCGGCCTGATCGGCGTCCTGGTCATCGTCTTCGCGGAGTCCGGCCTGCTGATCGGCTTCTTCCTGCCGGGTGACGCGCTGCTGTTCACCACGGGCCTCCTGGTGACGACGAACAAGCTGGACCAGCCGCTGGCGCTGGTCTGCTTCCTGGTGGTGCTGGCGGCCGTCATCGGCGACCAGGTGGGCTATCTCTTCGGCCGCAAGGTCGGCCCCTCGCTCTTCAAGCGCCCCGACTCCCGCCTCTTCAAGCAGGAGAACGTGGAGAAGGCGCACGACTTCTTCGAGAAGTACGGCCCCAAGTCGCTGATCCTGGCCCGCTTCGTGCCGATCGTGCGGACCTTCACACCGATCATCGCCGGTGTGAGCCGGATGAATTACCGCTCCTTCATCACCTTCAACATCGTCGGTGGCGTCCTGTGGGGCGCCGGTGTCACGCTGCTCGGCGCCCTGCTGGGCAACGTCGGCTTCGTCCACAAGAACATCGAGATGATCTTGATCGCGATCGTGCTGGTGTCCGTGGTGCCGATCGCCATCGAGTACCTCCGGGCACGCGGCAAGGCGAAGAAGGAGGCCCCCGCGCCGGGCGCGCCGGGCTCCGCCCAGGGCGCCGGCACCCCCGCGGAGCCCTCGCGCCGCGGCCGGCACGCCAAGCGCTGACCCTCGCGCCCGGGCAGGCCGCCGGGATCCCACCGCACCACGGCCGCAGCCGAAAACGTCCGCCCCAAGGAAGCGCAGCGCACGGCCATCAGGCATCGTGTCCTTGACACCTGTCAGGAGGCGTACGAGGAGCGGAGATCCGTGGCGTCGGACCCACAACGCGGCCAGCGAGGTACCAGCGGCAGCAGCGGTGCCCCGGACCCGAGCGGTTCACCCGAGGACCGCAAGCCCGCGTCGGACGAGGCGCACAGCGCCTTCACCCCTCCACTGGGCGTGCCGTACCCGCCGGCCCCCGAGGAAGAGCACCCCACCTCCGAGTTCGCGCTGCCCGCGGGCCTGCGCCCGGAGGCCCCGGCCGAGCAGGAGGGCTCGGCGTTCACGCGGCCCAGCAGCACCACCGGCCAGACCCCGATGCCGGTCGGCGCCACCGCCATGGGTGTCGCCTTCACCCCGCCGCACGGCATACCGGTCGTCCGCCTCACCAAGGAGGCGCCCTGGCAGGACCGGATGCGCACGATGCTGCGGATGCCGGTGGGGGAGCGGCCGGTCCCCGAGCGCCCGGAGCGCGGTGAGGAGGACACCGGCCCGGCCGTCCCCCGCGTCCTGGACCTGACGCTGCGTATCGGCGAGATCCTGCTGGCCGGCGGCGAGGGCGCGGAGGACGTCGAGGCCGCGATGTTCGGTGTGGCACACGCCTACGGGCTGGAGCGGGTCGAGCCGACCGTCACCTTCACCCTGCTGTCGATCTCCTACCAGCCGTCACTGGTCGACGACCCGGTGACGGCCAGCCGCACGGTCCGACGCCGCGGCGTCGACTACAACCGGCTGTCCGCGGTCTTCCGGCTCGTCGACGACATCACCTCCGAAGGCATCACCCTCGAAGAGGCCTACCGCGGCCTCGCCGACATCCGCCGCCATCGCCACCCCTACCCGAGCTGGGCCCTGACGGTGGCCTCCGGGCTGCTGTCCGGCGCGGCCTCCATGCTGGTCGGCGGCGGGATGCTGGTGTTCGTCGCGGCCGCGGTGGGCTCGATGCTCGGTGACCGGCTGGCCTGGCTCGCCTCCGCGCGCGGGCTGCCGGAGTTCTACCAGTTCGTGGTCGCCGCGATGCCGCCCGCCGCAGTGGGCGTCGCGTTCAGTCTGGCGCACTCCAATGTCAATGCGTCCGCGGTGATCACCGGTGGACTGTTCGCGCTGATCCCGGGGCGGGCGCTGGTCGCCGGGGTGCACGACGGGCTGACCGGCTACTACATCACCGCCGCCGCCCGTCTGCTGGAGGTCGGCTATCTCATCGTCGGCATTGTGGTCGGCGTGCTCAGCGTGCTCTACATCGGCCTCCAGCTGAATCCCGGCCTGCGGGGGGTCAACCCCGAGCAGGCGCTGGCGCAGATCAACAAGCCGGTGATGCAGACCGTCGCGGCCATGCTGCTGGCGCTGGCCTTCTGCGTGCTGCTCCAACAGGAACGCAACACGGTGGCGTTCGCGACGCTGAACGGCGGGGTCGCCTGGGTCGTCTACGGCACCCTCGTCTACCGCGCCGAGATCAACGTGGTGCCCGCCACCGCCATCGCCGCCGGACTGGTCGGTCTCTTCGGGCAGTTGCTCTCCCGCTACCGCTATGCGTCCGCGCTGCCGTACGTCACGGCGGCCATCGGCCCGCTGCTGCCCGGTAGCGCCACGTACTTCGGCCTGCTCAACTTCGCCCAGGGGCATCTGCCGGAGGGCCTGACGTCCCTGGTGCAGGCCGCCTCGCTGGCGCTCGCCATCGCCGTCGGGGTGAACCTCGGTGCCGAGGTCGCCCGGCTCTTCCTGCGCGCGCCCGGTGTCGAGGAGGCCGCCGGCGGCCGCCGCGCCGCCAAGCGCACCCGCGGCTTCTAGGGCCACGGCCGGCCGACCCCACAACAAAAAATGCGGGGCACGCAGAATCTATGGCGCGATTCGCGCGTGTCGCCGAGGGGCCGTCCCCTCGCCGTCCCCTCGCCGTCCCCTCGCCGCACCCTCGGCCGGTCCGCTGGTGTGGCCGACGCGGTCGGTGCGGGGACCGGCCGCAGCCTTCAAGGAGCCGTAGCAATCCCCGGGCGCCGATCCGCTGCGAGGGCACACACCTCGCCGCGCGCTGCACCGTTTTCCAAGGCGCCGTAACAGCGGGACCCGCTCCGGACGCTCTGCGCAACAGGACAACCTTGGCCGGCCCCGGCGGAACGGGGCAAGTAAACAACAAAGCAATTAACTTACGCCGCTCGCGGACGGCTGCCGCTTACCCAAGGGAGGCGCGGCAGCGCATCAACTAACGCGTAACTTGATATAGGGCGGCGTGCTAGCTTCGAATGTCTTGACGACGGATCCTCATCAGGCAGGCCTTGCCGCGCGCACGAAGCGACCGTCGTCAATACGGGGGGAGCACTCTTGGCGAGTCATGCGCACCACGCGAGCCTGAGAGGTAGGGCCGGAAACGGCACCGGGTCGGTCGCGAGTGTCTTCAGACAGCACACCACGTTGCTGGTCACAGGCGTACTGCTGGGTTTGTTCGGGGTAGCCGCCTCGCTCGCCCAGCCCTGGGCCATCGGCGAACTGATCAAGGCGGCGGGCCGGGGCGGCTCGCTGACCCAACCCATCGCGCAGCTGGTCGGACTCTTCTGCGCGGGCGCCCTTTTCTCCTCGCTGCAGGCCTACATTATCGGCCGGGCCGGGGAGAATATCGTCTTCGACGTCCGTGACATCTTGACCGGACGACTTCTGCGGGCCGATCTCACCGCATTCAACAAGCAGTCCCAGGGCGATATTTTCACCCGCACGGTCACCGATACCTCATTGGTGAAAATCGCCCTCTCGCAGAGCCTTGCCCAGTTGATTATCAGCGGCGCCACGGTCATCGGCGGCGTCGTGCTGATGTTCCTCATCGATCTGTGGCTGATGGTCATCACCATCAGCTGCCTCGGCGCCGCCAGCATCATCTCCATCGCGCTCGCCCGCAAGCTGCGCAAGGTGGCGCTGGAAAACCGGGACGACACCGGTGAGTTCGCCAGTGACATCCAGCGGGTGCTCTCCGCGCTCCCCACGGTCAAGGCGTCCCGTGCCGAGCCCCGTGAGGCCGCCCGCATCGGCAAACTGGCCGACAAGGCGCGGCGTTCGGGTATCCGGGTCAACGCCTACAACGCCCTGCTGATGCCGTCGATGAACGTCGGTACGCAGGGCGCGCTGGCCGTCGTCGTGGGTGTCGGGATGTCCTGGGTGGCCCGCGGTGAGATGAACATGGCCACCCTGACCTCGTTCATCATGTATCTGTTCCAACTGGTCTCGCCGCTGGTGATGTTCTTCATGGGCGTGGGCCAGTTCGTCCAGGGCCGGGCGGCCATCCAGCGGGTCGACGAGCTCGCCCGGATGCCCCAGGAAGGCAACGAGCGGGCGGACGACGCACGGCCTCCCCTGTCGTTCGGGCCGCTGGCCCGGCAACGGCCGGCGGTCGAGTTCCACGATGTGCGCTTCGCCTACCGCCGCGGGAAGCAGGAGGAGCTGACGCAGGTCCTCCAGGGCGTCTCGTTCACCGTGCCGGCGCGCGGGCTGACCGCGGTGGTCGGGCCGTCCGGCGCGGGCAAGACCACCATGTTCCAGCTGATCGAGCGCTTCTACGCGGCGGACGGCGGCCGGGTGCAGCTCAGCGGGCAAAACATCGAGTCGCTGCCGCTGGACACCGTCCGCGGGCTGGTCGGCTACGTCCAGCAGGACAGCGCCGCCATGCGCGGCACCGTGCGGGAAAACCTGATCTACGCCAATCCACACGCCACGGAGTACGACATCCAGGAGGCGGTGGAGATGGCCGGCCTCAGCTCGGTGATCGCCAACCTCCCGCGCGGGCTCGACACCGAACTCGGCGACCAGGGCAGCGGGTTGTCCGGCGGCCAGCGCCAGCGCCTGTGCATCGCCCGCACGCTGTTGCAGAAGCCCGCGGTCATGCTGCTGGACGAGGCCACCTCCAACCTGGACTCCGATTCGGAGCGGGACTTCCGCGACGTGTTGCGCCGGGTCTCCCGGCAGTGCGCGGTCATCGCCATCGCCCACCGGATCTCCACGGTGGTCGACGCCGAGAAGATCGTGGTGCTGGAGGGCGGCCGGGTCAGGGCCACCGGCGTGCACCGGGACCTGATGGAGCACGACGAGCTCTACCGGCGGCTGGCGGGCTCGCAACTGCACGCCGGGCCCGGCTGGACCGCCCCGGCGGCGGCCGCCCCGGTCCCCATGGAACCGTGGTCACCGCCGCCCGCCCTCGCGATCGGCTGGCCCGCGTACGCCGGCCTCACCGAGCAGACGGTCCGCCTGCGGCCCATCAGGAGTGAGGAGCAGTGGTGAGCGCCGACGTGGCCATCGTGGGCACCGGCCCCAACGGCCTCGCGGCCGGCGTGGTCCTGGCCCGGGCCGGCCTGCGGGTGGAGCTCTACGAGGGAGCCGACACCATCGGCGGCGGGCTGCGCACGGCCCCGCTCTTCGACAGCGGCGTGCCGCACGACCTCTGCGCCGCCGTCCACCCGATGGCTGCCGCCTCTCCGTTCTTCCGGGCGTTCGACCTGGCGGCCCGCGGCGTCGAACTCCTGCATCCCGAGATCAGCTACGCCCATCCCCTGGACGGGGGCCGCGCGGCCCTGGCCCACCGCTCGCTGGCGGCGACCTGCGCGCACCTGGGCCCCGACGGTCCGCGCTGGCGGCGGCTGATGGGCCCGCTGCTGACGCACAGCGAAGGGGTCGTCGACCTGCTCCTTTCCGGCCAGCGGGGACTGCCGCGGGACCCGGCGGCCGCCCTGCTGCTGGCCCGTCGGGTGGCGGTCCACGGCAGCGGGCTCGGCGCGGCACGCTTCCAGGGCGAGGAGGCGGCCGCCCTGCTCACCGGCGTCGCCGCGCACGCGGTCGGCAGGCTGCCGAGCCTGGCGTCCGGCGCGGTGGCCATGCTGCTCGGCCACCTCGCGCACGGGTCGGGGTGGCCGCTGCCGCGGGGCGGCAGCGGCCGGATCGCCGAGGCGCTGGCCCAGGACATCACCGCGCACGGCGGCGTCTTCCACACCGGGCACACCGTGGCGAGCCTGGCCGAACTCCAGGGCGCACGGGCGGTGTTGCTCGACACCAGCCCCAAGGGCCTCCTGGCCCTCGCCGGCGGGGAACTGCCCCGCTCCTACGCGCGCGCCCTGGAGCGCTTCCGGTACGGACCGGGCGCCGCCAAGGTCGACTTCCTGGTCTCCGAGCCGATTCCCTGGTCCGATCCCGCGGTGGGCCGCGCCGGCACGGTGCATCTGGGCGGCACCCACGCGGAGATGGTCCGGCAGGAGACCGGGAACGCCCGGGGGGTTCGGACCCGGGAGCCGTTCGTCCTCCTGGTGGACCCGGCAGTGACCGATCCGGGCCGCGCGCTGCCCGGGAAGCGCCCCGTCTGGGCGTACGCGCACGTGCCGAACGGCGATCCCACCGACCCCTACGAGCTGGTGCGCGCCCGCATCGAGCGCTATGCCCCTGGCTTCGGGGACACGATCCTCGCCCATCGCTCCGTGCCCGCCGCCCACTACGAGACCTACAACCCCAACTACGTGGGCGGGGACATCGGTTCCGGTGCCATGACGCTGTATCAGAGCATCGCGCGGCCCGTCCCCCGCATCGACCCCTACCGCACGCCGCTGCCCGGAGTGTTCCTGTGCTCCGCGGCCACCCCTCCGGGGCCCAGCGTGCACGGCATGTCCGGCTATCTGGCCGCTCTCTCCGCACTTCGACATTGTTTCGGTATACGCCATTTGCCCAATCTGGCGCCCACGTCCGAGCCATTCAAATCCGGGCCTGCCCGCTAATGCCGGCGGCTGCCTGACCCATCGTCAACTAACTCCAAGTGCCGCTTTGTACTGTGGAGTACGCCACCGAAAAAATTCATTGGACAGCGCATAGCGACCTGATATTGTCTCAAATGTAAGTACCCCCCCACAACGCTCCGTTGAGGCGTCATCACTGGATCGACAGGAACTGCTGGTCTGACCAACCATGCAGACGACGGCTGCGGTTCGACCGCACCGCCGCCTTGTTGGCGTATCACGTCTTGCCTCGCTCCAGCTCTTCGGCTTCGCGACGTTCCCATCGGCACCGACAGTGGGGATAATGAGAGGAAGCTCGGGTGCAAAACGGGGTTGAAGACATTGGCTATGGGCGGCAGTTCAAGGGCTGGTACGACCGGCTGCTCCCGGATGAGGGGCTTGCCGCCGAGACGGTAGAGGGGCTGTTGGCCCTCCATCCCGATCCTGAGGCGGGGACCCTTGAGTTCGGTGTCGGCACGGGACGAATTGCCCTCCCGCTCTCCGAACGCCTCGGCCATGTGACGGGTGTGGACTCCTCGCCGGAGATGCTGGACGCGCTGCGCGTCAAGCTGAAGGACGGCGGAGACGTCGAACCGGTGCACGGGGACATCCGCACCTACACGTCGGAATCCCGTTATGCGTTGGTGTACTGCGTCTGCGCCACGCTGTCGATCCTGCACACTCCCGAGGACCAGCAGCAGGCCGTCCAGCGAGCGGCGGACCTCCTCGCCCCCGGCGGCCGGCTGGTGATCGAGACGCACAACAAGCCGCCGATCCTGGACATGCACGAGGGCCGCACCCGCACCACCTACTTCGTCCCCTACCCGGAGCCCGGGACCGGGGTGCAGACCCATTCCACACTGCTCGACGGCGGCCTGTGGCACTGCTCGCACATCCTGTACCAGGCCGACGGCACCACCCGGGTGGGTTCCGAGCTCACCCGGCTGACCACGCCGGACGACATCGACGGCTATGCCCGCGCGGCCGGGCTGGAGCCCGAAGCCCACCTGTCGCGGTGGGACGGCACTCCCTACAGCGAACGCGCACCCATGTTCATCTGTTCCTACGTCAAATCCTGACGGCAGCACATTCAGAAACGCAGATGACAGAAGAGGGTTGCCGTGGGACGTCCTCCGATATTGCCGACAGACAAGAAATTCAACCTCGTACTCAGAGTGGTCTCCGGTGAACTGACCGCAGCGGAAGCCGCGCGGGAAGCCGCGGTCTCCGAGCAGTCCGTATCCAACTGGCGCCGGCAGTTCATTGAGGGAGGCCGCAATGGCCTCGCCGGTGAGGGCGGCAGGGACTCCGGGAGTGCCTCCCGGATAGCCGAACTGATCAAAGAAAACGCCACGCTGAAGGCCACGATAGGCGAGCTTTACATAGAACTCCGGAAGTACAGCCGGAGCCCGGTCGGCCGTGTTCCGGTGCCCCGGGGGAATATGCACCCCGGCCGGCGGGTCAACTAACTCATTATTTGATCCCGGCACTGCGTGTTAGGTTTCGGGATAACAGCCACTTCGAATCACGGGGGAGGGAATGTGGCGTCTCTGGAGCGCCATTTTGCCGTAGGCATTGCTGGGCTGGCCGGTGCAAGCCTTCTGACCGGGGCGGTAACGCGATCCACCGGTAAGCGCGAGCGTGCACGTCGTTACCTGCTGCACGAGAGGCCGGACGGCAGCCTCGTCGAGGTTGATGTCCATATTCCTCCGCAGGCGCAGCGCGCCGTTCTGCTCGACAACGGTATGGGCGCGCCCCACGAATACTGGGACTGGCTTTGCGGCGCACTTCCCGAGGACATGGGATATGTGCGGTTCAACCGCCCCGGCTACGGGCTCAGCACGCCGGACACCACATACGGCCTGGAGCCGCACTTCGAGCTGCTGCAGGAGCTGCGCGACACCTACATCGCCGACCTTCCGGTGGTGCT
Source organism: Streptomyces sp. TM32 (assembly GCF_004122755.1). Taxonomy (NCBI): domain Bacteria; kingdom Bacillati; phylum Actinomycetota; class Actinomycetes; order Kitasatosporales; family Streptomycetaceae; genus Streptomyces; species Streptomyces sp. TM32. The sequence continues at coordinate 5,523 of NZ_SDIG01000166.1, read as the reverse complement.
GGCCGGCCACTCCCTGGGCGGATACTTCGTCGCGGCCTACGCGGCGCTGCATCCGGACGCGGCGAAGGGCGTGACCCAGGTGGTCATGATCGACGCCACTGAGGTGGTCAGCCTGCGGCACTCCCGCCGTACCGATGTCGACCGGTGGTCCCACCAGCGGATGCTGATGGAGCAGGTGTTCGCGGCGACCGGCCTGTCGGTCTTCCGCCCCGCCATGAACACGAACCAGCAGTACCGCCCGGAGATCAACCGGAGCTTCACGGCGTTCCTGGCGAACCCCCGTACCTGGGCCAAGGCCCACCGGGAGTACCGGGACGCGATGACCTATCCGGAACTGACCGAGCTGGACTGCCCGTTGACCGTCGTCACGGCGGAGAACAACGTCGGTGACAACACCCTGCATGCCGGGATCCAGGCGAGGCTGGCCGTCATCTCGGATCGGGCCCGGCACCACTTCGTCGACGGATCCGATCACGAGTCCATCCTCGCCGTCCGGCCGCACGCCACAGAGGTGGCGAAGCTGATCGCCGGCGAACCGCCCTCCGAGTCGCTGGGGCAGTCGTGGCAGCCGTCCACCACGGGGAGCCGGATCGCCGAGGGCGCCGTGGAGCGGGAGGAGGAGCTGGCGTGATCATGAAAGTGAACACCGAACGCGTCAAGACGGTCGCCGTGACGGCGTCCCTCGCCACCTGGCTGGCCGCGACGGCCGTGGCACAGATTCCCGAGCAGCGCTTCGACAACCTCATGCGCCGCGGGAAGGTACGGATTCCGACCCCGAACTGGCGCTTCTTCGGGCCGAATCCGGGAACCAAGGACAACCATCTTCTCTACCGGGACATCACGGACGGCAAGCCCGGTGAGTGGACGGAGGTTCCGATCGTCCGCGACCGGCCGTGGTACGCCCTGGTGTGGAACGCACGCAACCGGCCCCCGAAGGCCCTGTTCGACGCGACCCAGCACACCGTTGCCCAGGCGGTCGCCTTCGGATCGGAAGTGCTCCCCGTGACGACGGCGTCCGGGTACCGGCTGCTGGCCCGCTACATCCAGCTCCACCTGCCCCATGCCGAAGGCGCCTCGCACAGCCAGTTCATGCTGCTGCATTCGTACCTCAAGGCCCCCGAAGACCGGCATATCGACCCGGTGTTCGTCTCCCTGGAATTCCCTCTGGACGGAGACGTCACCCCCGCCAACGCTCCATCTCTGGTTGCCGCATAGCGAGCCGATCAACCCCCTCGACTGGAAGCTGCGAGCTCACTCGGCACCTCGTGCCGCGTGAGTCCGCGCCCTCCCGCCGAACGGCTGGAGAACTCGCTGAGAATTCTTAGAGGAAGAGGAAAGTACATGTCTGTTGTCGCTGACTTCGCCAACACCGAGCTGGCCGACGTGACCCCGGGCCGTATCGGCAACGACGCGACCCCGACCATGCTCACCCCGCTGGCCACCCTCGCCACCCCCGAGGGCGTCGCCGTGACCTCCGCCACCGCTTACGCGCTGCACGAGGTCACCAAGGACATCCAGCGCTGAACCAGTCGGCCGGCAGGCGATGCTGACCGGCATCGTTAGCCCCGTCTGAGGAAAGACGCGGCGGCACGGTACGCCCGATACGCATACCGTGCCGCCGTTTTCTCTGTCCACCGTACTCGCATCACTTCATCGGGAGCACCCATCCATGTTCCTCAGCGCTCCGCCCGAGGTCACGGCACGCCGAGTGGCTTCGCTGGGTACGCTGGTCTCCGCACTGGAAATGCTGAGCCAGACGCGTAAGTTCGAAGACGGCGAAATGCTGAGCGGCCAGGTGGCGAACATGCGCCCCAAGTTCGCCAAACGCTTTCCCCGGCTGACCCGCGCCCTTGAGTCCAAGAAGGCAGCGGTCGCCCTGTACGGGGTACAAGCGGGTGCTTCCGCGGCCACGCTGATCTGGGGTCACAAGCGCGGAGTACGCGCGGCGGGCAGCGCCGTGCTGGCGGTGACGGGCGCGGCCGGACGGCTGCGTTCCCCCTTCGGAGGGGACGGCGCCGACCAGCTCCAGCAGGTGATCAACGTGGTCCTCGCTTCGACCGGCACGTTCCAGGACAACGAGAAGGCCCGCGACGTGGCCATGCGCGCGCTGGCCCTGGAGACGACCATCTCGTACGTCGCGTCCGGTGTGGTCAAGCTGGTCTCCCCGGTGTGGCTCAGCGGAGAGGCGTTCAGCGGAGTCATCCGTACGCACAACTACGGAGACAAGCGCGTCTACGAGCTCGTGCACAAGTACCCGATGCTGGGGAAGCTCATCACCTGGGGCACGATCGCCGCGGAGGTCGGTTTCCCGCTGGTCTTCGTGCTGCCGAAGCCCGCGGCAAAGGCCTATCTCGGCTCGATGACGCTGTTCCACCTGGGAATCGGTCAGTTCATGGGCCTCAACCGCTTCGTGCTGGCCTTCGGCGCCACGCACCCGGCACTTCTCTACGTCTTCGCCCAGCAGGAACAGCGCGCGCTGTCGGCCGGCAAGACGTCCGCGGCGCTCGCTCCCGCCGCTTCCTGAGGGCTGTTCGGCCGGGGAGTCGACCCGTCACGGGCGGGCGATCGCTGGATGGGTTCTCGACAACACACTCGATGACAACGGGGGAGAGTCATGAACGTGAAGAAGAACATCGCGGCCTTAGGTGTCGTCATGGCCGGCGTGACGCTGGCCCTCGTCGCTCAGGGCAGCGCACAGGCCGCTTCGGCTCCGCAGCGCCCGGCCGTGGAGGAGTCCGGCCGGACCGCGGTCCTGGCGGGCGACGCGGTGACCTCCCGCGCGCCCCAGGGCGACTGGCACCCTCCGGCCGGCTACGTCCTCAAGGACTCGTTCATCGGCAGCGATGCCGACTGCCGCAAGGTGGGCGACCGGGGAGTGGCCGGCGGAAAGTGGCATCACTACGTCTGCCACGGACGGATGGTGCAGATCGCCGATGGCTGGATGCTCTTCCAGGACCTGTACATCAAGAAGTGAGCAGCACACCTCGGCCCTAGCGCTCCGGGCGTCTTCCGCGGCTGTGGAGCCCGGCCCGGCGCAGCAGTGAGACGGACGACGGGCGGCACCCGACTGGGTGCCGCCCGTTCGCGTACGAAAATCAGAGTGCCTGTCCCGGCGCGCGACGGCCGGAAGAACCGGGCCCGGCGCCGGGACGGTGACCCTGGGTCAGTGCGCGCCGCCCTGCGCCTCAAGGCGCTTGAAGGAGGCCTCGATCTCGGCCTCGGCCTCGGCGCGGCCGACCCAGTCGGCGCCCTCGACGGACTTGCCGGGCTCCAGGTCCTTGTAGACCTCGAAGAAGTGCTGGATCTCCAGGCGGTCGAACTCCGACACGTGGTGGATGTCCCGGAGGTGCTCCACCCGCGGGTCGGACGCCGGCACGCACAGCAGCTTGTCGTCGCCGCCGGCCTCGTCGGTCATCCGGAACATGCCGATGGCGCGGCACTTGATGAGACAGCCGGGGAAGGTCGGCTCGTCCAGGATGACCAGGGCGTCCAGCGGGTCGCCGTCCTCGCCCAGGGTGTTCTCGACAAAGCCGTAGTCGGCCGGGTAGCTGGTCGAGGTGAAGAGTCGACGGTCCAGGCGGATCCGACCGGTCTCGTGGTCCACCTCGTACTTGTTCCGCGAACCCTTCGGGATCTCGATGGTGACGTCGAACTCCACGGGTGGCTCCTCCATGATCAACACATACGTCTGGTGATTAAGTGTCCCCCACGCAGGTGTGTGGTGGCGAAAGGGGCTGGTCCGAGGTGCCGGAGACCACAAAGTGGCAGGTCAGATGGCAGTCGGCGCAGCGTTCCGCGCGGGCGGCGGCGCAGGCGGCCGGGCGGGCCGCGCGCACGGCGGCGCGGACCGCGGGCACGTCGGCCCGGGCAACGGCCGCTGCCGTACGGCAGGCCTGGCAGGCCACACCGCGCCACACCCGGCAGACCTGGCGGCTCACGGCGGTCTCCGCGGCAACCGGCCTGGCGGTCGCGTACGTCGCGGTGGCGGCGGCCGGACCGTGGGACTCGGGTCAGCGTACGGCCGAGCGTGCGGACGCGGCCGTGATGGACGGTGCCAGTGGCGAGCATCACGCCGAGGAGCCGGCGCCGGCGCCCAGCGCGCCGGCCGTGCTGCCCGCACTCGGCGGCCCCACGCACGGTGGCGCGGGCCGCGGCGCCGCCCCGCTGCCCACCGACGCGGGGCTGGCCGACGCGCTCTCCCCGCTGCTGGCGGATCCGGCGCTCGGCCCGCTGCGTACCGCCTCCGTCGTGGACGTCGCCGGCGGCCGGGAGGTCTTCGGCGCCGGGCAGAACAAGGCCGCCACCCCGGCCTCCACCGTCAAGCTCGCCACCGCCGTCGCCGCGCTGTCCGTGCTCGGCCCCGACCACCGCATCGAGACCGGCGCCGTCCTGTCCGGCAAGGACCGCCTCGTCCTGGTCGGCGGCGGCGATCCCACCCTCACCGCCCGGGCCCCGCGGCACGGCGCCGAGGAGCAGCCCGCGAATCTGCGCACCCTCGCCGACGCCACCGCCCGTGCCCTCAAGAAGCGCCACCTCACCAAGGTCGCCCTCGGCTACGACACCGGCGCCTACTCGGGCCCCGTCGAGCACCCCATCGGCCCGAACGAGAACATCGCCCCCGTCACCGCGCTGATGACCGACGAGGCCCGGCTCGACGACAGCGAGCACGGCCCCGCCCCGCGCGACACGGACCCGGCCCACGCCGCGGCCCGCACCTTCGCCGACCTGCTCCACCAGCGCGGCATCACCGTCGACGGCGACCCCGCCTACGCCAAGGCGCCCAAGAAGTCCGCGCGGATCGCCGCCGTCCACTCCCTTCCGCTGTCCGCGCTCGTCGAGCGCATGCTCACCTACAGCGACAACGACATCGCCGAGGCCCTGGCCCGGCAGACCGCCCTCGGCTCCCGCCGGCCGGCCAGCTTCGCCGGCGCCGGAGCGGCCGTACGCACCGCCCTGGCCCGGCAGCACCTGCCCCTGTCCGGCGCCGTCTTCGAGGACGGCAGCGGCCTGAACCGGGACGACAAGGTCACCGCCGCCCTGCTCTCCCACCTCCTGCTGCAGGCCGCGGCGCCCGACCACCCCGCCCTGCGCCCCGTCGTCACCGGCCTCCCGGTGGCCGCCTTCACCGGCACCCTCAGCAACCGCTACCGGGGCCAGAGCGCCGGCGCCGGCGCCGTACGCGCCAAAACCGGCACCCTCACCGGCGTGAACACCCTGGCCGGCACCGTCGTCGACGCCGACGGCCGGCTCCTGGTCTTCTCGTTCATGACCACCGGCACCACCGACCCCCAGGGCGCCCAGAACGCCCTGGACAAGCTCGCCTCTGCCGTGGCGAATTGCGGATGTCGATGACTTCCCACGTTGTCGGCTTTCCCGCCGTGGTGGTTTCTCGCCGTTGCGCTTTGCGGCGCCCCCCACGTTGTCGGCCGTCCCGCCGCGGTGGCTTCTCGCCGTTGCTCCCCCACTGCCTGAAGGGCGTGGGAGGTACCCCCACGCGGCGGGCTGGTTGCCGCTGCGCTGGCT
>NZ_SDIG01000165.1:0-14543 GCF_004122755.1 Streptomyces sp. TM32 | reverse complement strand
GCCGTCGGCGTCCCCACCCTCCCCCACGAAGGCGACGGCGCGCCCCTAGAACTCACCCCGGACGGCGACTACCTCCTCACCGACCCGGTCACCGGCACCCGCCGCTACTTCACCACCTACACGGAAACCCTCGCCGTCCTCGACGAGATATCCGACCGCCACGGCAACCACCACACCTTCGACTACACCGAAGACGGCACGCCGACCGCCATTACCCACAGCGCCGGCTACCGCCTCCTGCTCACCACGCACAACGGCCGCATCACCGCCCTCCACCTGGCGGGCGGGGCCCCCGACGGCTCCGACCAACTCCTGATCACGTACGGCTACGACGACGCCGGCAACCTCATCACCACCACCAACTCCTCCGGCATCCCGCTCCGCTTCACCTACGACGACATCGGCCGCATCACGTCCTGGACCGACACCAACCACAGCAGCTACACCTACACCTACGACGACCAGGACCGCTGCGTCTCACAGGGCGGGATCGAAGGCCACCTCCGCGCCCACTTCACCTGGGGCGCCCCGGACCCGGTGACGGGACTGCGCACCAACCTCCACCACAACTCCCTCGGCCAGGTCACCCGGTACGAGGTCAACGAACGCCACCAGATCGTCGCGGAGACCGACCCCACCGGCGCCACCACCCGCACGGTCCGCGACGCGGCGCACCGCATCCTGTCCACCACGGACCCCCTGGGCCGCACCACCCACATCGACTACGACGACACCGGCCGCCCGGTCACCGTCACCCTCCCGGACGGCAGCAGCTCCACCACCACGTACGACACCGACGGTCACCCGGTGAGCGTGACCGGGCCCGACGGCACCACCTGGACCCACACCTACGACGCCCACGGCAACCGCACCTCCACCACGGACCCCAGCGGCGCCACCACCACCTACAGGCACGACGAGCGCGGCCATATCGCCGGCGTCACCGACGCCTTGGGCAACACCACCCGCCTCTACTGCAACAAGGCCGGCCTGCCAATATCGGTCACCGACCCCCTCGGTGCCGTGACCCACTACCGTCGCGACGCCTTCGGCCGCACCACCTCCGTCACGGACCCCCTGGGCGAGACCACCCACATGGTGTGGACAGTGGAGGGGAAGCTCGCCGCGCGCATCGATGCGTCCGGTGCCACCGAAGAGTGGACGTATGACGGCGAAGGCAACCGCCTCACCCACACCGACGCCATCGGCCAGACCACCCACTACGAATACGGCCACTTCGACCTCCTGGTGGCCCGCACCGACCCCGACGGCGTCCGCCACACCTTCACCCACGACACCGAACTCCGCCTCACCCAGGTCACCAACCCCCAGGGCCTGACCTGGAACTACACCTACGACGGCGCCGGCCGCCTGATATCCGAGACCGACTTCGACGACCGCGTCCTGGCCTACGCCCACGACGCCGCAGGCCAACTCGCCACCCGCACCAACACCCTGGGCGAGGTCACCACTTACACCCGAGACACCCTCGGCCGCATCACGCACAAGGACGCAGCCGGCCTCGTCACCACCTACGCCCACGACGCCGCCGGCAACCTCCACGAGGCAGCCAACCCGGACGCCACCGTCACCTACACCCGCGACATCCTCGGCCGCGTCACCAGCGAATCGGTCAACGGCCGCACCATGACGTTCACCTACGACGCCCTGGGCCGCCGCACCTCCCGCACCACCCCCACCGGCCACACCACCACCTACACCTACGATGCCGCCGGCAACCGCACCGCCCTCAACACCGGCGGCCACACCCTCACCTTCGACCACGACGCCGCGGGCCAAGAACTCACCCGCACCATCGACAACAACCTCGCCCTCACCCACACTTGGGACCCCACCGGCCGCCTCACCACCCAGTCCCTCACCACAGCAGGTACCGGCACTCTCCAGTCCCCCGCCGGGCCATCCCACGCGCAGAACCCTGCCGCCGACGAAGCACAACGGCTCCTCCACCGCGGCTACACCTACCGCCCCGACGGCAACCTCACCGCGATCGACGACTCCCACAGCGGCCGCCGCACCTTCGACCTCGACCGCGCCGGCCGCGTCACCGCCGTCCACGCCACCGACTGGACCGAGACCTACGCCTACGACGAAGCCGGCAACCAAACCCACGCCACCTGGCCCGACCGCCACGTCAGCCCCTCAGCCCGCGGCGACCGTACCTACACCGGCACCAACATCACCCGCGCCGGCCGCATCCGCTACGAACACGACGCCCTCGGCCGCGTAACCCTCCGCCAAAAAACCCGCGTCTCCCGCAAACCGGATACCTGGCGGTACACCTGGAACGCCGAGGACCGACTCACCACCGTCATCACTCCTGACGGCACGACCTGGCGCTACCTCTACGATCCTTTCGGCCGCCGAATAGGCAAACAACGCCTCGTAACTGGCACCGGTACGGCCGCTGAGCAAATCGACTTCACGTGGGACGGCACCACTCTCACCGAACAAACCACTCACAATCCAGCAGCCCCAAAGGCACTCACACTCACCTGGGACCATCAGGGACTACGCCCGCTAGCCCAAACAGAGCGTAAGACCGCATCGATGACCAGAGCGTCCCAACAGGTTATCGACCAACGATTCTTCGCCATCGTCACGGACCTGGTCGGCACCCCCACAGAACTAGTATCGGGGGATGGCGCGCTCGCTTGGCGTACCTGCGCCACCCTCTGGGGCACAACAACTTGGGACAGCTCAGCCACGGCGTATACGCCGCTGCGCTTTCCGGGTCAGGTCGTCGACCCTGAGACCGGGCTGCATTACAACTACAACCGACACTACGACTCGGAAACAGGAAGGTACCTTTCAGCTGACCCTCTAGGGCTGGCCCCCGCAGACAATACTTCCACGTACGTGGGAAACCCGACCACTTGGGCAGACCCACTCGGACTATCACCTTGCACAGAGGTGCATCCAAGAAAACTTGACTACCTATTCAACAAAGACATAAAAGCGGATGCGCACAACTCACCGAGAGCCAAACAAAACGCAGACCAATTGCGCAGCATAGGCCTTCACGACACCCCAGCTTCGCGATCCTACGTGACTCAGCATCTACAAGATGCCAGCCGCAACGGATTTTCTGAAACCTTCACCAACGAATGGGGAAGTTTCGGAAAGGCAAATTCCGTAATTCATGGCCCACACGGAATACGTGGCGTCGAAAGCACCTGGCAGATAATGAATGATGGAGGATTGAGGCTTTCAACGGTAATCTTCCGGGGTGGCGGCGGACGCGTCAGCATCCACGGGTAGCACCCATAACACCAAGAGGCGGATAGCGCATGGATCATAAATTCGAATCCCCAGATGCCCATAACTTCACAGAGGAGTTTGGTGCAACAGTAACCAGAAATACCATCGACAACGTGTGGATCATCGACTTTAAAGAGGTCACTGGGGAGGACCTCACTTTCTCCTACAGCCCCACCGATGCGTCAGTAAGAATGCGACTCTGCGACGCCCAAGAAACCGTGATGGACATTTTCCGAGAAGGAGCCATTCGGCTACACATCGAATCAGACAAGGAGCACTCCTCCATCGTCATTGACTTCAACGACGGGGTTGCAAGCGGAGTGCTTGACATCCAAATCTTCCCGCGAATCAGGATCACTGACAGAATGCTGTTTCACTAACATAAGGACTGACGCGGCGAACGCAGCCGCGAGGTTACGGCCGCAGCGCAGGTGGCTCAGGCTCACCAGTGCCTGTCGGCCACAGGTCAACCGTCGCAGTCGCTCGCGCGGACTCCAGGGTGCGCGAGCCGCATGACGTTGGTTCCTGGTGCGTCGCCGTAGCAGTGAAGTGCTAGGAAGAGCGGGCCTCGGGGTGAAACCAGCGTATGCACCAAGCCCTTTCGGGTCTCCGCCGCGCCTCACAAAAGAAAGATGTAAATGACTACACCGCAGCAACCACCAGGTGGTTTCGGGCAGCCGCCGGGTTACGGTGCGCCGCAAGGCTTCCCGCAGCCCGGTCCGCCCGCCGGGTATCCGCAAGGTGCAGCACCCGGTGGGCCGGGGCCGTACGGACAGCAGCCGCACCCCGGCGGACCGGCGCCCTACGGTCAGCCTGGGCCCTACGGCATGCCGCAGCAGGCGCCCCCGTTCGGATACGGCGGCGGGCCTGGCATGCCGCCGCCCATACCGCCCAGGGGGAAGGCCGGGAAGGTGTGGGGCATCGTCGGTGCCGTGGCCGGTGTGCTGGTGATCGGCACGCTGGCGTCGGCCGGGGTGTTCAGGGGCGGAGGGGGTTCGTCCGGTGGGTCCGGTGGGTCCGCCGGCGGGCCGAAGTACCGGATCACGGTGCCGCAGACGCTGGCAGGCGGCAAGTACAAGCTCGCGAAGGACATATCCCAGCAGGCCGGCGGTTCGGTGCCGCAAGAAGGGGCCAATGAGCACGACATCAAGGCAGCCGGCGGCCAGTACTCGTCCGGCACCAAGTCACTGGTGATGCTGGGGCTCTACGGCACCATCGACGATCCCGAGACGGCCGTCGACCACACCATCCGCGGCATGACGCGCGACGGTAAGACGGAAGTCGCCGTGGCTGAGAAGAAGTTCACGCCCAGCGGGGGCGGAGATTCGCTCACCTGCGGTGTGGATGTGCGGACGGAGATGGGGCAGAAGATCACGCTGCCGTTCTGCGTCTGGGCCGATTCCAGCACGAGCGGGAATGTCGCCGAAACCGACGCGGCGCACTTGGCGGAGGAGCCGCAGTCCATCGACCTTCAGGAATTCGCCGACAAGGCCGACAAGATTCGTGGTGAGGTCAGAAAACCGCTGGGGTGAGTTCCCGCTGCCGGATGCCGGGCTGCCCCTGCCGGATGCCGGGCTACCCCTGACGTATCGCCGGTCACCGGGTGGTCAGCAGGACCTCCACCCGCGGTGACCGGCGTCGCTCAAAGGCCCCGCCTCCTAAGCATCCTCCGCCAACTCCAGCCACCGCATTTCCAACTCGTCCTTTTCCGTGCTCAGTTCGCGGAGCTGGGCGTCGAGACCGGCGACCTTCTCGAAGTCGGTCGCGTTCTCGGCGATCTGGGCGTGGAGCTTGGTCTCCTTGTCGCCGAGCTTGTCCAACTGGCGCTCGATCTTCTGGAGTTCCTTCTGGGCGGCGCGGTTGACGGCGGCGGCCTTCTTGGGTGCCGTGGCCTGCGGGGCGGGCGTCGGCGTCGCGGCCTCGATGACCTTCTGGCGGCGTTCCAGGTACTCGTCCAGGCCACGCGGGAGCATGCGGAGCGTGGCGTCGCCGAGGAGGGCGTGGACGCGGTCGGTGGTGCGCTCGATGAAGTACCGGTCGTGGCTGATGACGATGAGGGATCCGGGCCAGCCGTCGAGGAGGTCCTCCAGCTGGGTCAGGGTCTCGATGTCGAGGTCGTTGGTGGGCTCGTCGAGGAAGAGGACGTTGGGCTCGTCCATGAGGAGACGCAGGATCTGCAGGCGGCGGCGCTCACCGCCGGAGAGGTCGCCGACCGGCGTCCACTGCTTCTCCTTGGTGAAGCCGAACTTCTCGCAGAGCTGGCCGGCGGTCATCTCCCGGCCCTTGCCCAGGTCGACCCGCTCGCGCACCCGCTGGACGGCCTCCAGCACCCGCAGCGCCGGGTCGAGCTCGCCGACCTCCTGGGAGAGGTACGCCAGCTTGACGGTCTTGCCGACGGTGATCCGGCCGGCCACCGGCTGGGTCTCACCCTGCGTCCGGGCCGCCTCGGCCAGCGCCCGCAGCAGCGAGGTCTTGCCGGCGCCGTTGACGCCCACCAGGCCGATCCGGTCGCCGGGCCCCAGCTGCCAGGTCAGGTGCTTGAGGAGGACCTTCGGCCCGGCCTGGACGCTGACGTCCTCCAGCTCGAAGACGGTCTTGCCGAGGCGCGAGCTGGCGAACTTCATCAGCTCGGCGTTGTCGCGGGGCGGCGGGACGTCGGCGATCAGCTCGTTCGCTGCCTCGATGCGGAACCGGGGCTTGCTCGTACGGGCCGGGGCGCCGCGCCGCAGCCACGCCAGCTCCTTGCGCATCAGGTTCTGCCGCTTGACCTCTTCGGTGGCGGCGATCCGCTCCCGCTCGGCCCGGGCGAAGACGTAGTCGCTGTAGCCGCCCTCGTACTCGTGGACGTCGCCGCGCTGGACGTCCCACATGCGCGTGCAGACCTGGTCGAGGAACCACCGGTCGTGGGTGACGACCACGAGGGCGGAGCGGCGGGCCCGGAGGTGGCGGGCCAGCCAGGAGATGCCCTCGACGTCGAGGTGGTTGGTGGGCTCGTCGAGGACGATCAGGTCCTGCTCGGCGATCAGCAGCTTGGCCAGCGCGATGCGGCGGCGCTCACCGCCGGAGAGCGGGCCGATGACCGTGTCCAGGCCCTGGGTGAAGCCCGGCAGGTGCAGATCACCGAAGAGGCCGGTGAGCACGTCGCGGATCTTGGCGTTGCCGGCCCACTCGTGGTCGGCGAGGTCGCCGATGACCTCGTGCCGGATGGTGGCGGCCGGGTCGAGCGAATCGTGCTGGGTGAGGACGCCGAGGCGCAGGCCGCCGGAGTGGGTGACCCGGCCGTCGTCCGCGTCCTCCAGCTTGGCCAGGATCCGGATCAGGGTGGTCTTGCCGTCGCCGTTGCGTCCGACGACGCCGATCCGGTCCCCCTCGTTGACGCCGAGCGAGACACCGTCGAGCAGGGCACGGGTTCCGTACACCTTGCCGACGGCTTCCAGATTGACGAGGTTGACGGCCATCTCACTCCTGCGTTTCACATCGGGCGACCTTCCCAGCGTAGTCGGCGTGCGGAAGCATCCCGCCGCCGCTCCGGTGGTCCGTATCCGGGGCACCGGTGCGCGGCGGGTGCTGGTGCCGACCGCGTGGGCGCACGGGTGCCGCTGCGACCTGTTGAATCCCGGGTGCCGCCGCGGCCCGTTGGATAACGTGCCGTCATGGCACCGGACATGGGCATGGCAGCGACGACGGAGACGGTACGCGGGCTGGTCTACGGCCCGAGCGGCAAGCAGATGGACGTGTACCGGCCGGCGGGGGCGTCCGGACCGGCGCCCACCGTGCTGCTCTGGCACGGCATCGGCCCCGACGAGCGGGATGTGCTCGAACCGCTGGCGCGGACCGCGGCGGAGGGCGGGCTGCTGGTCCTCGTCCCCGACTGGCGCTCGTACGCCGCGGACGGGGGCCGGGCCCACCTGCTGGAGTCGCTGGCCTTCGCCCGCAAGGAAGCGGGCGGGCTGGGCGGCGACGGGGAGGCGTGCGTGGCGGCCGGGTGGTCGATGGGGGCCGGGGCCGCGCTGGGGGTCGCGCTGCGGCCCGAGATCGCGGACGGGTGGCGGCCGCGGGCCGTGGTGTGTGTGGCGGGCCGCTACGACCTGCCGGCACGGACCACCGGGACCGCGCCGCTGGCCGATCTCGCCGCGGGCCGCGACCCGGGTGTCCCGGTCCACCTCGTCCACGGCAGCCGTGACGCGATCGTGGACGCCCACTACTCCCGGGACCTCGCCGAAACGCTGCGGGCCGCGGGCCGGGCGGTGACCCTGCAGGAGCCGGAGACCGACCACGCAGGCGTGATCATGACCGAGTACGACCCGGCGGCGGACCGCTGCGTGCCGACGACCGAGACACACGCCGTAGCGGCGGGCCGGATGGTGGCCGGGGTACTGGCCGAGGCTGCCGGCGCGTAACCCTCCGGCCGGCCCCTCGCGGTGCCTCAGCGACGCCCGCCCCCACCCGACGACCAGGTGTTGAGCCGACGCACGGACTCCTCCAGCTCCCGACGCCGGGCGTCCTGGGTGGCAGCACGCTGCCGCGCCTCCGCGGCAGAGACGTAGGGCCGGACGAGGTCGCCGTCCGCACCGCCCGGCGGCAGCAGACCGGGCGGCACCCGGCGGACGCGTACGAGGCGCCGCGGCACGGGGGCTGCCGGAGCTGCCGGAGCCACCGGCGGCCAGGCCGTGGCCGCGAGCACGCCGGTACTGATGGTCGCCCGATGGCCGCCCCGCCCCGGAAGCAACCAGCTCAGCAGCCTTCCGAGGGTCGCCCGGACGAGTCCCGGCCCTCCGTTCAACGGGCGGCCGCCTTGCGGAGAACCTCGGCGAGCCGACGGGCGGTGGCCGCGTTGCAGTTACCGAGGGCGACCAGCGAGACGCCGTAGACGCCCGCGAAGCCGGGCAGATCGACGCCGAGCGACGGCAGCGTGATGCCGTTCTCCTTCAGCGCGCCGCGCAGCTCTTCGGCGCTTTCGTGCACGTCGTCGGGGAGGGAGCGGTCGAGGGGCATGGACCCCGCCTTTCTGTACGCATAGCAATGAACTGATTACAGAGTGACGTGACGCGGCGTAGCGTGAAAGGGGGTTGGGCTCCCGGCCGTGGTCCGGGGAAAGCGCGGTGTGACGTGGTGGAAATGCGGGAACCGCCGGGGCCCGTCCGCAATGACTGTGAATCAGCTACACGTACGGCGGTGAACCGTGGCACGACGCAAGGACATTGACGGTTCGGCAGGAGTTCCGACCTTTTACGGCAAGGAGCTGCGCTACCAGCGGGAGTTGGCCGGGCTCACGCTCCAGCAGCTGGTGGAGGGCAGCTTCTACGGCCCCAGCCACCTCAGCGAGATCGAGCGCGGCGAACGGCGGATGCCGGCGGAACTGGCCGAGCACGTGGACAAGGTGCTGAAGACGGACGGCTTCTTCGAGCGGCGTTGCGAGGACGTGCGGAAGGCCAGGCGGATGGGCCATCCCGCCCACTACGAGCACATCCTGGAGGCGGAGAAGCGTGCGGAGACCATCGAGGAGTGGTGTCCGACCCTTATCCCCGGCCTGTTGGAGACCGCCGCGTACACGCGGGCAGTGGTGCGGGCGACGCAGCCGCTGGCGACCGACGAGGAGGTCGAGGAGAAGGTCAGCGCCCGCATGGCGCGGGCCCACCTGTTCGAGGACGACCACACGACCCCTGAATACTGGGTGATCCTGTCCGAGCACGTGTTGCGCTGCCCGATCCTCCCTCCGGAGGAGATGGCCGATCAGCTCGACCGCATCGCGGCGCTGGCGAGGCGCCATCGGGTCATTCCACAGATCCAGCCGTGGAACTGTGGCCCACACCCCCTCATGCTGGTGGGCTTGTTGCAGCTCATGACCTTTCCGGACGCCCCGCCGCTGGCTTATCTGGAATCGGAATACAGCGGTCACACCATCGACGATCCGGCCCTCGTGAAGAAGTACCGCAAGGCATACGATCGGCTCAGGGCCGCCGCGCTACCGCCGGAGGCGTCCCTCACCATCATCGAGGCGGCCGCAGAGGACTACCGAAATGGCAAGCAGCCACATTGACTTGAGCGCCGCCGTCTGGCGCAAGAGCAGCTACACCAGCGGTGAGGGTGGGAATTGCGTCGAGGTAGTCGACGACCTCCCCGGCATCGTCCCCGTCCGCGACTCCAAGGACCCGCACGGCCCCGCGCTCGTCTTCCCGGCCGCCGCCTGGTCGTCCTTCGTCTCCGCGGTCAAGGATGCCCCTCTCCCGTTCGCCGGCTAGACCTGGCTGGTAAACCGGGCTACAGGTAGTCCTCCAGGCGCGCGACCGTGAAGCCCTGCTCCTGGATGTGGCGCAGCATGTTCGCCGTCATCTCGGTCATCGTGGTGCCCTTGAGTTCGGAGGGGCCACGGAAGTGGGCCAGGATGATGTCGCCGGGGTGCAGCTTCTTGTCGGCGCGCTGGTACTGCATGTTCTTGATCTGCATGGACTCGCGCCACAGCACGATCGCCTGGGCGCCGCAGGCCTTCGCGGCGGCGCGGGTGGCCTCGTTCCAGTTGCCGTAGGGCGGGCGGAAGAGGCGCGGCGCGGTGCCGTACCGGGCCTTGAGCTTGTCCTGCTGGCCGCAGATCTCGCGCTTCTGTGCCGCGGCGCCCAGGGTACGGAGGTTGGGGTGGGTCAGGGTGTGGTTGTGGATGCCGTTGCCCTGCTGCCGCAGCCGCTGGAAGTAGTCGTAGTTGCCGTTGACGGCCGCGTCCGTGAGGAACATCGAGAAGGGGATCTTGAGCTCCTTCATCATCGTCACGAACTTCGGGTCCTTCTCGGCCCCGTCGTCGAAGGTGAGGAAGACGACCTTGTCCTTCACCGGGATGTCGCTGATCACGGGCACGTCGCCGTTCGCGCGCAGGGTCACCGGCTTGGTCTTCGGCGGCGCGGGCGGCGCGGCCAACGGCTCGATGCCCCACTTGCGGAACGCGGCGGCCGAGGCAGCGCCGGAGCCCGCCCCACCGCCGCCGGAACCGGCCCCATCGCCCTCGGCCTCGGCATGTGAGCCGCCCCCGGTCGTGGCCGAATTCCCCCTGTCCGCGGTGGGCGAGGTCTCCGAAGCGGTCGAGCACCCCGATATGAGCCCGGGTATCAGCCCCGCCACGAGCAATGCCGCCGCGATCCGCCGCCACCGCGCAATGTTCGCGCCCACCCCAGCACCTCATATCCGTACGCTGCTTGACTGCTTCGCCCTGATTGATGGCGAACAGACGTACGAGGTTGCGTGTGTGTTTCAAGCCACGGGGAAGTCGACCGACTCGGAACGCCAGCGGTGCACCGGCCGGCTGATGGATCCGGGGCGGGTCAGGCGCAGTTCGGGCAGCCCGGGGCCGCTTCGTGCTCGCGGGCACCAGCGGCTTCCGCAATGTGCGGAACCGAGTGGGAGGACCTGCCGTCTTGACGGGCACCACTGCCTCAGCCGAAGGCGCTGTTGGCGGAAGGTGCCACACGGGCCCTCGCCCCGCGACCGTGTCGGCGGCAAGCCTGACCGCATAAGAGCCTCGGGCATCAAGGAAGAAACGAGGGCGAGATGGCAGAGTTCCGGGAGCCCGCCGGGCGGACACCCCCGTCTCCTCGGCCCGGCGCACCGCGCCCAGGCAACGTCACGGGCAAGGCGGCCGTCATCCTCGGCTCCATCGGCCTGATCGTTGCGTTCGTCGTCGGCATCATCGGCCCGAGCGCCCAGCCCACCCGGATCCTGTTCTGGGTGGCGGGGCTGCTCACCTTCGTCGCGCTGGTCCTGGGCCTCGTGGGTCCCTGGCGGGCGAAGCGCGGTCGCGCCACCCACCTGCAACAGTCCTTGACCGGCGCGGTGAGTCCGGGAAGAGGCCACGGCGAAGAAGCCTCCTGGAGTGGTCCCGTACCGCGAACCCGGCGCACATAGCCGGACGCGATCGCACACCACGAGCAGATCGATCCGGACGAAACGCCCTAGAGGACCGTCGCCCCCACCGCCGGAGCCTCCGCCACCCGCACCTGCCGGCACGTCCCCGACGCCAGGAGCTCCCGGGCGACCTGCCTGGCCGCCTCCGCGTCCTTGGCCAGGAAGGCGGTGGTCGGTCCGGAACCGGAGACCAGCGCGGCCAGCGCACCGGCGGCGGTGCCTGCCTCCAGGGTCGCGGTCAGCGAAGGGCACAAGGACAGCGCAGCGGGCTGGAGGTCGTTGGCCACAGCCGCGGCGAGTTCGGTGGCGTCGCCGGACTCCAGCGCGGCCAGCAGCTCAGGCGCCGCCTCCGGCTCCGGCACGTCCGTCCCTGCCGTCAGCCGGTCGAACTCGCCGTAGACGGCCGGGGTGGAGAGTCCGCCGTCGGCCACCGCGAAGACCCAGTGGAAGGTGCCGCCGACGGGGAGCGGGGTCAGCAGTTCGCCGCGGCCGCGGCCCAGGGCCGCGCCGCCGACCAGGCTGAAGGGGACGTCGCTGCCCAACTCGGCGCAGATGTCCAGGAGTTCGTCGCGCGAGGCGCCCGTCGCCCAGAGCGCGTCGCAGGCCAGCAGCGCACCGGCCGCGTCCGCGCTGCCGCCGGCCATGCCGCCCGCGACGGGGATGTCCTTGCGGATGTGGAGGTGGACGTGCGGCTCGATGCCGCGCCGGGCGGCGAGGAGTTCGGCGGCGCGGGCCGCCAGGTTGGTGCGGTCCAGGGGGATCCGGTCGACGTCGTGGCCCTCGGCGGTGATCCGGAGGGTGTCGGCGGGGGTGGCGGTGACCTCGTCGTAGAGGCCGACGGCGAGGAAGACGTTCGCCAGGTCGTGGAAGCCGTCCGCGCGGGCGGCGCCCACCGCCAGCTGGACGTTGACCTTGGCCGGTACCCGGACCGTGATCGAGGTGGTGGTGGTCATGCCTGCTCTCCCCCTGAGGTCTGCTCTCCCCGTGCTGTCTGCTCTCCCCGTGCTGTCTGCTCTTCCGCCGAGGCGTGCGCTCCCCCTGAGGCGTG
Source organism: Streptomyces sp. TM32 (assembly GCF_004122755.1). Taxonomy (NCBI): domain Bacteria; kingdom Bacillati; phylum Actinomycetota; class Actinomycetes; order Kitasatosporales; family Streptomycetaceae; genus Streptomyces; species Streptomyces sp. TM32. The sequence goes on along the minus strand of NZ_SDIG01000165.1, from coordinate 2,323 downwards.
CGCTCCCGCCGACTGCCGGATGCCGGGCTCGCCGCCCGGTCCCTTGTGCTCGGCGATCCGCGCGAACTCCTCGACGGTCAGGGCCTCCCCGCGGGCCTGCGGGGAGACGCCCGCGGCGACCAGTGCGGCCTCCGCGGCGGCGGCCGATCCGGCCCAGCCCGACAGCGCGGCCCGCAGCGTCTTGCGGCGCTGGGCGAAGGCCGCGTCGACGACGGCGAAGACCTCGTCGCGGCTCGCCGAGGTCTCGATCGGCTTCTCGCGGCGGACGAGGGAGACCAGGCCGGAGTCGACGTTGGGCGCGGGCCAGAAGACGTTGCGGCCGATCGCGCCGGCCCGCTTGACCTCGGCGTACCAGGTGGCCTTGACCGACGGGACGCCGTAGACCTTGTTGCCGGGGCGGGCGGCCAACCGGTCGGCGACCTCGGACTGGACCATGACCAGGGTGCGCTCGATGGAGGGGAACGTGGCGAGCATGTGCAGCAGCACCGGGACCGCGACGTTGTAGGGGAGGTTGGCGACCAGGGCGGTGGGCGCGGGGCCGGGGAGTTCGGTGACGTGCATCGCGTCGCTGTGCACCAGCGCGAAGCGGTCGGCGCGCTCGGGCATCCGGGTCGCGACGGTGCCCGGCAGCGCGGCCGCCAGCACCTCGTCGATCTCGACGGCGGTGACCCGGTCGGCGGCCTCCAGCAGCGCCAGGGTCAGCGAGCCGAGGCCGGGCCCGATCTCGACGACCACGTCGTCGGGCCGCACGCCCGCGGTCCGCACGATCCGGCGGACGGTGTTGGCGTCGATGACGAAGTTCTGGCCGCGCTGCTTGGTGGGGCGGACGCCCAGCGCGGCGGCCAGCTCGCGGATGTCGGCGGCGCCCAGCAGGGGACCGGAATCGTCGGTGGTGCTCTTGCTCATGCCACAGCCTCGGTGCGCTCGTTCACCCGTGAAGCTTACGGCCGCAGACCGGCCACGGACTCGCCCCCCTTCTGATGTAGAGCTTCTTGGCCCGGTAGGTCTGTTCCTGGGGGGAGGCGTCCTGCGGACGTCCGCGGCCGCCGAGGGCCCGCCAGGTGCCGGCATCGAACTGGTAGAGACCGCCGTAGGTGCCCGAGGCGTCGACGGCGTTCGGCCGCCCGCCCGTCTCGCACTGCGCCAGCGCGTGCCAGGCGAGATGGTCGGCGCCGCGGACGGAGGTGGGCAGCACCATGGTGCCGAGGTGCACGATCTGCGGGCGGGGGGCGTGCACGATCTCGCTGTGCAGCCGCTTCGGCTTCTGCCGGACGCCGTTGACGGTGCGCACCCGGTAGGTGATCCGCCGCACGCCGGGCCGTCCCTGCTGGACGACCGACCGGACGCCGCGGGCCAGCCGGGGATCGGCCCGCAGGATCGTACGGAACGGGAGGCGCTGCTCGCGGACCTCCTTGGAGCCGGTGATCCGCAGCACGGAGATGGTCTGGCCCTCGCGCGGGAAGCTGTCCGGCGGCACCGAGGTGGTGTCCTGGTCGCGCAGCGCGAGTCCGGCCTCGGCGAGGGCCTCGCGGACGGTGGCGGCGTTGGTGCGGACCCGGTGTTCCCGGCCGTCGGCGAAGATGATCAACGAGCGTTCGGTGCGGACCGCGAGTTCCATGCCGTGCTGCTCGATGCGCCGGGAGCGGTCCGCGGACAGCACGGCGCCCTCGGCACGCACGCCGAGCTGGTGGAGCGCGCCGGCGACGGTGTCCGCAGTGGTCCACACCGTGCGGCGCTGCCCGTCGATGGTCAGGACGACCGGGCGGCCGTGGCGGACGACGATCTCGTCGCCGCTGCCGAGTGCGGTGCCGGGGGCGGGGGCGACGATGTCGTGGGCGCCGATGTCGAGATGCTCGTCGGCCAGCAGGTCGTCGACGTCGTCGGCGAAGGTGTGCAGGGTGCGCGGGGTGCCGTCGACGGTGAGCCGGACGGCCTTGTCGTGCGCGATGAAGGCGGTGGTGCCGCCGGCGAGGAAGGCGACGACCAGCGCTCTGGGCAGCAGCCGGCGCAGCGCGTCGGGGTGTTCGGCGCGACGTCTGCGACGGCCGCGCGCGACACGGTGGCTGCTCTGCGAATGACTCACGGCGCGCTCCACATGCCCCGGCTGCGGTTGACGGCCGGAATGTAGCGGAGCACCCGGTAACTCTCCAAAGTCGGACCAATACGGATAGTGGTCGTTTCGAGGGGCTCCGGTTGCCGCGAGGGGGCCGTGGGCGCGGGGGGGCCCCCGCGGGGTCCAGAGGGGGGGGGCTGCGCTGCGGGCGCCCGCGGGCGGGGGCAGGATCTGTCCGCGGTTGCGCGGCGGCAAGGTCGTTGGCGCGGA
>NZ_SDIG01000164.1:0-14577 GCF_004122755.1 Streptomyces sp. TM32 | reverse complement strand
GGGATGCGAAGACGTCTCATGGCGTTCCTGGGATCGGGGCGGGCTCGGGATGCTGCGGGGCGGGCGGCCTCAGTGCGGCCGGGCGGCTTCGAGGGCCGCGCGGAGATGGCCGTCGGCGGCGTCGAGCAGACGGGCGGCGGTGGGGGCGTCGACTCCGCCGAGGAGGGTGAGGATGGCGTTCTTCACCTCGCCGTCCGTGCTGCTCAGCGCCGTCTCGATCTCCCGGTCACCGGCGCCGGTGGCGAGCGCGACGATCCGGCGCGAGCGGGCCCGCAGCTTTTCGTTGGAGGCGCGGACGTCGACCATCAGATTCCCGTAGGTCTTGCCCAGACGGATCATGGTGAGGGTCGAGATCATGTTGAGCACCAGCTTCTGGGCGGTGCCCGCCTTGAGCCGGGTGGAGCCGGTCAGCAGCTCGGGGCCGACCACGATCTCGATGCCGTGCTCGGCCGCCGCGGCCAGGGCCGAACCGGCGTTGCAGGACAGGCCGATGGTCAGTGCGCCCAGTGAACGGGCATGCTCGACGGCCCCGATGGCGTAGGGGGTGCGGCCGGAGGCGGAGATGCCGACGACGGTGTCCATGTCGGTCAGCTTGACCGCGGTCAGGTCCTCGGCCGCGAGCTCCTTGCTGTCCTCGGCGCCCTCGACGGCGGTGACCATCGCGGAGGGACCGCCGGCGATCAGCCCCAGCACCTCGGACGGGTCGGTGTTGAAGGTCGGCGGGCATTCGCTGGCGTCCAGCACGCCGAGGCGGCCGGCCGTGCCCGCGCCCGCGTAGATCAGCCGGCCGCCGCGGGCCATACGGGCGGCGAGGGCGTCGATGGCGGCGGCGATCTCCGGGAGCCGCTCGGCGACGGCCGCGGGGACGGCGGCGTCCTCGGCGTTCATCGTGCGGGCGATGTCCAGGGTGGAGCGGCGGTCGATCTCGGCGAGTTCCGGCCGGAAGGCCTCGGTGGTGAGGCCGTCCAGCTCGGCGCGCAGATGTGCGTAGTCGGTGGGGGAGGTCATGGCGTGGCGGCTCTTTCCGGGACGGATGGGCAAGGGCGGTGTCAGCCGGACGGGGAGGAGCGGTGGCGGCCGGCCGTCCGGGGTGCGGACGGTGGCCGCGGGACCGCTTCGGCCGTCGCTGGGGCGAGCGGCTGCCGCGGTGCCCGTACCGGCCGTTCGGGCCGTCCGGCGGCATACCGGCCCCCAGCGGGGCGAGCGGTGTCAGCGCTGCGGGCTACGGGGAGAGTGGCGGTGGGCGAGGGCCTCGTAGGAGGCGGAGAGCGCCGGGGCCGCGGTCTCGTACGTACGCTGCGCGACGCCTATGAACAGGCAGTCCACGACCAGCAGCTGGCTGGTCCTGGACGACATCGCGGCCGGCCGCAGCTCGCTCTCGCGGGCGCTGGACGTGGTCAGGATGTGGTCGGCGTAGGAGGCGATCTCGCCGTCCGGGCGGCCGGTGATGGCGATCGTCGTGGCGCCGTGGTCGAAGGCCACCCGCAGTGGCTCTATGACATCGGTGGTCCGTCCGGAGTGGGTGATGGCGAGGGCGACATCACCGGTTTTCAGCTGCACCGCGTTCGTCACGGCCAGATGCGGGTCCGCATGCGCGTGCGCGATCAGCCCGATGCGCAGCAGCTTCTGGGCGAGATCCTGGCCGACGAGATGGGAGGCCCCGATGCCGTACACATCGATACGGCGGGCGCCGGCGAGCGCGGTGACGGCGGCTTCGAGCTGGGTGACGTCCAGCCCGGCCGCCGTGTCGGCCAGGCACTGCTGCTCTTCCTGCGCCAGTTTCGTCACGACATCGGCGAGGGAGTCGTCGACCGCTATGTCGGCGGTCACCGCGGGGGCGCCGCCGGCCGCCTGCTGGGCGGCGAGCGCGGCGAGCGCGAGGCGCAGATCCCGGTAGCCCGGGTAGCCGAGGAGCCGGGACGTCCGGACGACCGTTGCCTCGCTGGTGCCCGTGCGCTCCGCGAGGCCGGTGACGGTGAGGGCGGCGCAGCCGGCCGGGTCGCTCGCGACGGCCTCGGCGACGCGCTGCATGGAGCGGGTCATCGTCGGGGCGAGGGTGCGGACCTTGGCGGCCAGCGCCGCGGGGGCGGGTGGGGCCGGGGCCGGTCGGGTCTCGACGGGCACGTCCTTGAAAGTTTCCTTCACGCTGCTACTCACTATTGAAAAGTAATTTCATCGAGCGCCCGCGTCAATACCCTCCGTGAGTGCGGTGGACAGCGCGCATGATCGGCCGAGGGCTGTGGACAACGCCGCTCGCCGGCGGGCCGTCGGGAGACAATGGGGCCATGGAGATGGAACAGGCATTGCACGCCGCGCGGGCGCTGGTGCTCGCCGACCTGATGGCGGACAAGGTGGCCGACGCCGACATCGTCTCGCTCGTGGAGGACGCGGTCGTCCACCGCCGGTGGTGGGTGGAGCAATGGCCTGAGGGCGCGGCATTCGTCGCGGGACTGATAGCGCAGGACGTCCAGGACGCCCTCCTGGACCGGTACGGCCGCTGGCCGCTGTGCCCCGTGTGCACGGAGTCGGGCGATCCCCATGCGCTCGACGTCGAACCGGAGTTGGGACCCGATCCGCATTGGGTCTGCCCCAAGACGGCCGTCGCGGTGGCCCGGGTCGGGCGGCTCGGCGCTCCGATGGAAGGCTGAGGTGGTTGATGGTGCGGCGGGCTGACGTGGCGATCCGGCCGGGGCGCTGACGTGGCGATTTATATCGATCCACCCAACTGGCCGGGCCACGGGCGGATGTGGTCGCATCTGGTCAGCGACCACTCCTTCGACGAACTGCACGCCTTCGCGGCGCGGATCGGCGCGCCCCGGCGGGCGTTCGAGCGCGACCACTACGACCTGCCGGTGGAGCGTTACGGCGATGCGGTGCGCGCCGGGGCCGTAGAGGTCGGCAGCAAGGAGCTGCTGCGCCGGCTGACCGCCGCCGGTCTGCGCCGCCCCAAGCACCGGCCGGCGCCCCGTACGGACCGCCGCGGCGCGTCGTAGCGGCGGCACGGGGGCGGGCCCCCGCACGATGGGCCTGACCGTGCGCCGCACCGAAAGGGGACAGCCATGTCGACCAGCGAGCAGGACGGACAACCCGCCACCGACCTCGACCCGAACTACAGCAGCGCGGGCGCCACGGCGACCGCCTGGCCTGCGGCTGTCGGCGGTATGACCGAGGCCGAGATCTTCTGGCTCACCACCGTCCGGCCCGACGGCCGCCCGCATGTCACCCCGCTGCTCGCCGTCTGGTCGGAAGGCGCGCTGCACTTCTGCACCGGCCCCGGCGAACGCAAGGCCAAGAACCTGGAAACCAACCCGCGCTGTGTGCTGACGACCTCGACGGCCGGCGGCAACGACCTGCACGCGGGGCTCGACGTGGTCGTCGAGGGCGAGGCGGTGCCGGTGCGCGACGAGCCCACGCTGCGCCGGCTGGCCGATCTGTACGGCGAGAAGTACGGCAGTGACTGGCACTTCGACGTCCGCGACGGTGCGTTCTACGGGGAGGGCAACCGGGCCGTGGTCTTCCGGGTCGAGCCGGTCACGGCCTTCGGGTTCGGGCGAGGCGAGACCTACAGCCAGACGCGATGGACGTTCGCCGGCGGGGCTTGAAGGGCCGGGCGCGGCGCCCGGCCCGTAGGCGTCAGTGCTGCCCCGCTGCCCTCGCCTCCTCCGCCGCTGCCTCCTTCTCCACGGCCTGCGCGCTCTGCGCATGCTGCGGCGCGTGGGCGGTGGCGGACGAGGAGGCGATCAGCCGGGTGGTGTTCGTCGTGCGGTGCAGCCGGAACGCGAAGGCGGTGAGGACGACGGCCGCCGCCGCCAGCGCGGCGCCGGTCCAGGCCACGGACGGATACCCCCAGCCCGCCCCGATGGTCAGCCCGCCGAGCCAGGGGCCGAGGGTGTTGCCGATGTTGAAGGCGGCAGTAGTGGTCGCCCCGGCCAGCGTCGGCGCGGCGTTCGCCACGTTGAACATCCGGGCGTTGAGGGCCGGGGCCGTGGTGAACGCGGTGACCCCGAGCAGCAGCGAGAGCGCGATCGCGGCGGCCGGGCTCTGCGCGGTCAGTGCCAGTACGGCCAGTACGAGGGCGGAGGCGGCGATACCGCCGAAGAGCGTGCCGAAGAGATGGGCGTCGGCGATCCGGCCGCCGATGAACGTGCCGATCAGCGCGCCGACACCGAAGAGCGCCAGCACCGTCGGCACCCAGCTCTCGGCGAGGCCGGCGGTGTCGGTCAGCAGCGGCGAGAGGTAGGAGAAGAGGGCGAAGACGGCGGCGGCGTTCAGCGCGGTGGCGGACAGCGCCAGCCAGACCTGCTTGTCCTTGTAGATGGCCAGCTCACGGCGCAGCTGCGGGCGGTCCTCGCCGGTCGGCACGGCCGTGCGCGGCACCGCCGCGACCACTCCGAGCAGGCCGAGCCCGGCCAGACCGGCCACGGCCCAGAAGGCGGCGCGCCAGCCGGCGTGCTCGCCGAGCAGTGCGCCGGCCGGGACGCCCGCGATATTGGCGATGCTCAGGCCGCCGACCATCACGGCCATCGCCCGGGCCCGCGCGGTGACCGGCACCAGCGAGACCGCGACCGCCGCGCCGACCGCCCAGAAACCGGCGCAGGCCAGCGCGCTCAGCACGCGCGAGACGAACAGCACGCCGTAGGACGGTGCGAGCGCGCCGGCCACCTGCCCCAGGCCGAAGAGGGCGAGCAGCGCGATCAGCGTCGTCCGGCGCGGGAGCCGGAGCGTGGCCGCGGCGAGGACGGGCGCGCCGACCACCATGCCGATCGCGAAGGCGGAGACCAGCAGCCCGGCCTGCGGAATGGAGACGCGCAGATCGCGGGCGAGCGGCTGGAGGATGCCGGAGAGCATGAACTCGGAGGTGCCAAGGGCAAAAACGGACAGGCCGAGGACGTAGACGGCGAGGGGCAGGCGGGTGCGGTCGGGTGGTGCGGGCATATCACCTACTAACCACGATAGGAGCCCGTGCATTCCCTACAAGCGGGCCTGATTCCCTGCGGGGAGCCTCTTGAGGCGCCGGCCCGCCCGCGGGTCCGTGCCATGCGCGGCCCCGCCCATCGGCTCTCGCGCTACGCGACGGCTACGCCCCGCCCAGCAGATCCAGCTCCGTGGCGAGGTTGCGGCGGGCGGTGTGCTCCCAGAGGTCGTAGCCGCGGGGGGTCCGGAACAAGCGGGGCAGGGCCAGGAGTTGGGTCAGTACGGCGGAGCGGCCGGCCGTGAAATCGGCGTCGGGGACGAAGGAGTACTCCTCGCGGACCGCGGCGGCGTAGGCGGCGTACCGGTCGGGGGAGCCGGCCAGTACGGCGAGGTCGGCATCGCACAACACCTCGCCGTCGGGATCGTCGGGCGCCGGGTCATGGCTGACGGTGAGCCGCACCAGGCGGGCGACCTCGGCCGTGCGGGCCGCGCCGACGCCCAGTTCGGGCAGTGCACGCTCGGCGAGGGCCGCGCTGCGCTCCTCGTTCTCGGAGCGGTCCGGGCGGTAGACCGCGTCGTGGAACCACGCCGCCAGCTGAACGACGGCCAGGTCATCGGCGTGCTCGGCCAGTTCGTCGATGCGGTAGAGGACCGCGGCCAGATGCTCGACGGTGTGGTAGCGGCGCTGTGGTTCACTCCAGCGGGACAGCAGATCGTCCGCATACGGGGCGGGGTCGGGGGCCGTGGAGTGCTTGCTGCCGCGGGCCTCGGCGATGGTGAGGGTCCAGCGCTGCCGCAGCTCCGGCGTCGGGTCGGTGGTGTCTGCCGTACGGGACACGGGAGTCATGCGAGCCATTGTGCCCCGTGCGGGGTGATCCGGAACGGGGGTGGGGGTGCCCCGGTGCGGCCCCGTGGTGCGGCCGGCCGGGGCGGGGGCCCGGGCGGTGGAAGCGGACGGTCCTGCCGGTAGGGGGCAGACGGTCCCGGGCGATGCCCGGCGCTCCGGGCAGGCGCGGTCGGCGTTCGGTCGGACTGCGGGCAGGCTTCGGCGTTCGGGCGGACTCGGCGTTCGGGCGGATTCCGGTCGTGCCGGTGGCGATCCGGCCCGCCGAAGCCCGGACGGCCCGTACCCTGGGATATTGGACTAGACCTCTTGAGGGTGGTTCGGTTCCGTCATGCCGTCGTCGAAGGATTGGGTCATATGAGCAAGCGCGCGCTGCTGGAGGTGATCGCGCTCGGCCCGCAGGACGCGGTCGCCGCCCAGGCCGGCGGAGCCGACCGCCTGGAGCTGGTCACCGACATGGCGGCCGACGGGCTCACCCCGCCCCGGGCCACCTTCGCGGCGGTCCGGGCGGCCGTCGGCCTCCCGCTGCGGGTGATGCTGCGCGCCACGGACGGTTTCGCGGCCGGCGCGGTGGGGGCGCTGTGCGAGGAGGCCGTGGCGCTCCGGGCGGAGGGCGCCGAGGAGTTCGTCCTCGGATTCCTGACGCCGGACGGACGGCCGGACCTCGCCGCGGTGGCGGCGCTGACCGAGGTGCTCGACGGCTGCCGGTGGACCTTCCACCGGGCCATCGACCGGGCCGCCGACCGGGACGCGCTGCGCAAGGAGCTGGCGGCGGCCGGGGCCGCGGGGCTCGACACCTATCTGACGGCCGGATCCGCCCAGGGCGTCGACGAGGGGTTGCCGACGCTGCTGGCCGAGCAGGCGCGTACGGCGGCGGGCGAGCCCGGGTACGTGCCGCGGATCCTGGTCGGCGGCGGACTCGGGCTCGGCCATCTGCCGGCGCTGCGCGCGGCCGGCCTCGACGCCTTCCACATCGGGGGTGCCGCCCGGCCCGCCGGCTGGTCCGCGCCGGTGGACGCGGCGGCGGTGGCGCGGTGGCGCACGGCGCTGGACCACGCGGCGGGCTAGGGTAGCCCGCACTGTCCCCCCGGTCGTGGGCTTCTTACATCCTTCTCACAACCGCACCCCACTGTGGGTTCCATGAGGACCAAACGCATTGCTTTCGGTGTCGGAATTGCCGTGACGATGGGCCTGACGGGTGCGGCCGTGGCCTCCGGGGCTCCCGCTCCGCAGTCCGGCAAGGCCCCCGCCGCCGCGACCGACAAGAAGACGGCGAAGAACTACCTGTACTCCTCCATCGGCGACTTCGACACCAACGTCAAGCCGCTGCTCGATCGCCCGGACGTCGCCGGTGTCCAGCTGGTGGTGCCGTGGAAGGCGATGGAGCGGAAGAAGGACCAGTACGACTTCTCGGAGATCGACCGGGCGCTGAAGTATGTGCAGGACCGCCACAAGAAGCTGTTCATCCAGGTCCAGGACCGGTTCTTCGAAGCGCCGTCCCGGCTCCCGGACTATCTGAAGGACCCGAAGTACAAGGGCGGCGCGGCGCCGACCAAGAACGACAACGGCCTCGGTCCCGGTAAGCCCGGGACGGTCGCGGCGCAGTGGAATCCGCAGGTGCGGGACCGTTTCCAGAAGCTGCTGAAGGCGATGGCCCAGAAGTTCGACGGCCGCCTCGCCGGGGTGAACCTGCCGGAGACCGCCACCGAGGTGGACACCAAGAAGGACCACACCGGCTACAGCAACGACGCCTACTTCAAGGCCGAGCTCGACAACATGGCCTACGGCAAGAAGGTCTTCACCAAGACGCCGTTCATCCAGTACGTCAATTTCTGGCCCGGTGAATGGAACAACAGCCGTCAGTACATGAGCCGCACGTTCGAGTTCGCCAAGAAGCACGGAATCGGCCTGGGCGGGCCTGACGTCCTGCCGAACCGCCAGGCGCAGATGGAGAACTCGTACCCCTTCTTCAAGAAGTACCGGGGACAGCTCCCCATGGTGGCCATGGCCGTCCAGGAACCCGACTTCCAGTACAAGAACCCCAAGACGAAGAAGCCGTACACCCGGCAGGAGTTCACCGACTTCGGCTCGAAGACCCTGGGAGCCGACGGCCTCTTCTGGGCCACCAGCGCGCCCTGGCTCCAGAAGCCGGCGGCACGATAGAGCCACGCATCCTGCGTGGGTGGGGAACGCGCCAGGCCACCTGAGGCCATGGGTGGCCTGGCGCCCCCTCGGTCAGGCCGCAGCCCTCTCGGTCAGGCCGCAGCCCTCTCGGTCAGGGCGCCGGCGTACCCCCGGCCAACTCCTCCGGCAGCGGCGCCCCGTGCACCACCGTCAGGCCGGACACCGGCCGGGTCAGGCAGACGTACAGCCGGCGCAGGCCGGTCCGTTCGTCCGGCTCGCCGTCGACGATCGCGGCCGGCTCGTCCAGTACCACGTAGTCGTACTCCAGGCCCTTGGCGAGGGTGGCCGGTACCAGTGTCAGCCGAGCGGCGGCCGAGGTCTCCTCGCCCGGCGCCAGGCAGGTCACGCCGGCCTTCTCCAGGGCCGTGCGCAGCGCCGGAATACGGGCCTCCGCGGCGATCAGGCCGATCGAGCCCTCCTTCCGCAACGCGTCGTCGCAGGCCGTGAGGGTGGCGGAGTCCAGGTCCGCCGGATCGACGGTGCGGATCTCGAAGTCGCCCGCAGACTCGCGGATCGACGTGGCCTCCGTCAGGTCGGGGGCGATGGCGGGCAGCAGTCGCGATGCATAGGCGATCACTTCACGCGGGACGCGGAAGCCCTGGGTGAGCTCCTCGACGGCCGCTCCGGGCTTGCCCAGATGCGCCAGCGCCTCCTCCCAGGTGTCGGTCGCCCAGGGAGTGGTGCCCTGGGCGATGTCCCCCAGGATCGTCGCCGAACCCGTGGTGCAACGGCGGCCGACCGCGCGGTACTGCATGGGGGAGAGGTCCTGCGCCTCGTCCAGCACCACATGTCCCAGCGAGTGCGTGCGCGAGACCAGGTCCATGGCCTCGTCGATCAACACCGCGTCCGCGGAAGACCACTTGGCGCTCTTCACGCTGCGGGCCGGTTTGGTCCACAGGATCGTCTTCTGCTCCTCGGGCGTGAGGATCCCCTCGGCCTGCGCGGCCAGGAACTCCGCGTCGCCCAGCAGCCGCAGCACCAGCTTCGCCGGGTCGACCGGCGGCCAGATGGCCTTGACCGTGGCTTTCACCGCGGCATTGCGGGCCACCGCGTCCTGCACCCGGTCGTCCGGGGCCTCGCCGGCCTGCTCCATGCGGACGAGTACGGCGTGCGCGATCCGCTGCGGCAGCGCCTCGCGGGCCGCGCCGTAGCGGATGTCGCGGTCCTGCAACTCCCGGACGATCTCCTCGATCTCGTAGGCCGGTACTCGCCAGCGGCGGGAACCGCGCACGACCACACACGGTTCCTCGGGCCGGGTGATGTGCGAGCGGATCGCCCTGCGCAGCACCTCGGCCATCCGTGCGTCGCCCTTGACCGTCGCGGCGGCCGCCTCGTCCGTGCCGCGCACCTCCACATGCCCGACCAGGTCATCGACCGTGGCCTGCTTGACCTCCAGCTCGCCCAGGGCCGGCAGCACCTGCTCGATGTAGTGGAGGAACGAGCGGTTCGGGCCGATGACGAGGGTGCCGGAGCGGGCCAGCCGCTCGCGGTGTGCGTACAGCAGGTAGGCGACCCGGTGCAGGCCGACCGCCGTCTTACCGGTGCCCGGCGCGCCCTGGACGCAGACCGAGCCGCCGATGCCGGCGCGCACGATCTCGTCCTGCTCCGGCTGGATGGTGGCGACGATGTCCCGCATGGGGCCGACGCGCGGGCGCTCGATCTCCGTCTGGAGGAGCCGGCTGGTCCGCTCCGCCTCGGCCGGGTCGGTGAGGTGCTCGTCCTCGTAGGCGGTCAACTCGCCCGCCGTGTAACCGAAACGGCGGCGCAGCCTGAGGTCCATCGGGTCCTTCTTGGAGGCCCGGTAGAACGGCTGGGAGACGGGGGCGCGCCAGTCGATGACCATGGGGTCGCCGTCGGCGTCGTGGACATGCCGGCGGCCGATGTAGAAGCTCTCTCCCGCGGCGCCCTCGGCGAGGTCGAGGCCCGGCGCGTGGAGGTAGTCGAGGCGGCCGAAGAACAGCGGGGTGTGGGCCAGGTCGGCGAGCGACTTGATCCGGGCGTCGATCTCGCCCTGGAGCACCTCGGCGTTGACCCAGTTCGCGGTCACATCGGCGATGTTCAGCGCCTCGGCGTCCGCGCGCATGGCCCGCAGCGCGGCGCGCGAGGCGGCGAGGTGGGCCCTCTCGCGCTGGAGCGGGTCGTGCGGGAGCGGGTCCTCGGCCGCCGGGTCGGGGCGCTCGGCGCGCGACGGTTGTGGTGCGGGACGGTGGGCGTGCGAGGGCACGGCGTTGCCTCCGGTGGCGATACGTCGGCGGGCGCGCGCCGGGGTGCACGGGCGCGGCGGGCCGGTGGCGGTGCGTAGCGCAGGTCCTGCGGTGCGCGGGTCAGCGGCGTGAAGCGAAGAGCCGGCCGGTTTCCGACCGGTCGGCGGCACTCCTCGGCGGGAGGCAGGCAGACGCGCGAGTGTAGTGGGCGGCTCAGGACGGCGCCAACGGATTAAATCGGGGCTCACGGCGTCGGGCCGGGGACGGATGGCCCTGACAGCGGTAGACCTCCCGTAGGGGGACGCATGGGCCTGGAGTCTGACTTCCGGCCCTCCAGGGATGGACCTATGGACCGATGTGCTGCAATCGCGTGAATTTCATCATGGAGGCATGAGCAGCGCAGCGATTCCCCCAGCCTCTGTCCACCCCGCCTCCGTGCACCCGGTCAAGGGTGCCACGGCCCTCGGCCCCGACCCCGGGCACGGCGCGGCGCCCGCCCCACAGCACCGCCATGTCGTGGGCAACGTCCTCCGCGCGATCAAGGTCTTCGCCACGGCAGCCTTCGGCGTCGTCGTCATGGGCGAGTACGTCGACGATTGACCCCGCGCCGCCGCATGGAGCCGAGCGCGTCGTCATTCCGCTCTCCGGCGGACACCACGCACCATCGCGGACGGGAAACCGGCGCACCCGACTGGCACGCGAGGTGCGCGCTCAGCAGTGAGCGGCCGACCCGTGCCGACCTCCGGATGACCGGAAACCATAACGGCCGGTCCGCCTCGATCCACTAGCGTCGCCGGCGAGGGCGCGCTCAGCGCAACGGGGAGGGGCCAAGGGATGTCTGCTGCCGACGGACCGGGGACGTGGAGACGGATCTGGGCACAGAGCATCGCCCGCCCCCGCCGCCTGCTGCTCGCAGCGGCGTTGCTCATGGTGTCGCTCGCCGGATTCTGGGTGCTGTACCAGGTCCAGCAGATGCCGATGTCCGACATAGTCGTCTACCGCGCCGAGGGCGAGGCCGCCGCGGCCGGTGGTGATCTCTACGGCTTCACGGTCAGCGAGTGGGACCTTCCGGCCACGTATCCGCCGTTCGCCGCCGTGCTGTTCATACCGACCACCTGGCTCTCGCTCGGCGTCCTCAAGATCCTCGGCGTGCTGGTCAACGCGGCCCTCCTCGCACTGCTCTGCCACCTCTCCGCCAAGGCCGCCGGTCTGCGCAAGGCCGCGCACAGCGGGCCCCTCCTGCTCGTCGCCACCGCCCTCGGCCTCTGGCTGGAGCCGGTCTTCCAGACCTTCGTCTTCGGCCAGGTCAACCTCGCGCTGGCCTGCCTGGTCCTGTGGGACCTCTCCCGCCCCGACGGCGCCCGCTTCAAGGGGTTCGTCACCGGCATCGCGGCCGGCATCAAGCTCACCCCCGCGCTCTTCGCCGTCTACCTCCTGGTCACCGGCCGGGTGAAGGCCGCCTGCACCACCCTCGCCGGATTCCTGTGCACGGCGCTGCTGGGGTGGCTGGCGCTGCCCGATGCCAGCGTCGAGTACTGGACCCGCCGGGTGTTCGAGACCGGCCGGGTCGGCAAGGCCTGGATCGTCGACAACCAGTCCCTCCAGGGCCTGATCGCGCGGGTGCTGCACGACCCCGACCCCGGTCTCCTGTGGGCGGTTCCCGCGGTGCTGACCGCCGCGGCCGGCCTCTACGCGGCCCGCCGGGTGTATGTGCGGCGCGGCCTGGACCACTGGGGTGTGCTGTGTACGGCCGTCACGGCGCTGCTGGTCTCGCCGATCAGCTGGTCCCACCACTGGGTCTGGTGCGTGCCGCTGCTCATCACGCTCGCCGCGCACACCCGGCGCATCCCGTGGCGCAGGGCGCTGCTGGTCGCCGGCACCCTCGTCTTCGCCGCCCGCACGATGTGGATCACTCCGCACACCGGCGATCTCGATCTCCATCTGCCCTGGTGGCAGCAGCCGTTCGCGGCCCCGTACCCGATGCTCGGGCTGGCCCTGCTGGCGGCGGTGGTCTGGTGGACGCGGCACCCGCCGGGCACCCCCGCCGCCCCGGCCGGCGGCCGGCTCCCCGCGCCGCGCGCCGCGCGGGAACTGTCCGGCCGCTCCTCGGCGGGGTGAACCGGGCGTCCGGCCCGAACTCCCCGCCGGCTGCTCGCCCTGGCTGTCGCTGGTGTTGACGTGTTGGCCGCCCGGGCAGGCGGACCGTCAGGCCGGTCCGCCTGCCCGCCGCCTCAGACGTCCTCGTCCGCCGCCAGCAACTCGTCCGCGTCCACGATCCGGTACGCGTAACCCTGCTCGGCCAGGAAGCGCTGGCGGTGCGCCGCGAAGTCCTGGTCGATGGTGTCGCGGGCGACGACCGAGTAGAACCGCGCCTCGTGCCCGTCCGCCTTGGGACGCAGCACCCGGCCCAGCCGCTGGGCCTCCTCCTGGCGGGAGCCGAAGGTGCCGGACACCTGGATCGCGACCGTCGCCTCCGGAAGGTCGATGGAGAAGTTCGCGACCTTGGAGACGACGAGCACCGAGATCTCGCCCTCCCGGAACGCGTCGAAGAGCTTCTCGCGCTGCGCGTTGGTGGTCTCGCCCTTGATCACCGGCGCGTCCAGATGCTCGCCCAGCTCGTCCAGCTGGTCGATGTACTGCCCGATGACCAGGGTCTGCTCGCCCTCGTGCCGGCGGACCAGCGCCTCGGTCACGTACTGCTTGCTCGCGGTCGTCGCGCAGTAGCGGTACTTCTCCTCGGTCTCGGCCGTCGCGTACGCCAGCCGCTCCGTCTCGGTCAGATTGACCCGCACCTCGACGCAGTCGGCCGGGGCGATGTACCCCTGCGACTCGATCTCCTTCCACGGGGCGTCGAACCGCTTCGGCCCGATGAGCGAGAAGACGTCCGACTCCCGCCCGTCCTCGCGCACCAGCGTCGCGGTCAGCCCCAGCCGCCGCCTGGCCTGCAGATCCGCGGTGAACTTGAAGACCGGCGCGGGCAGCAGGTGCACCTCGTCGTAGACGACCAGGCCCCAGTCCCGGGAGTCGAACAGCTCCAGGTGCGGGTAGACGCCCTTCCGCTTGGTCGTCAGCACCTGGTACGTGGCGATGGTGACCGGCCGGATCTCCTTCTTCGTCCCGCTGTACTCGCCGATCTCGTCCTCGGTCAGCGAGGTCCGCTTCACCAGCTCGTGCTTCCACTGCCGGGCCGAGACCGTGTTCGTCACCAGGATCAGGGTGGTGGCCTTCGCCTGGGCCATCGCACCGGCCCCCACCAGCGTCTTTCCCGCGCCACAGGGGAGTACGACGACACCCGAGCCGCCGTGCCAGAAACCCTCCACGGCCTGCTGCTGATAGGGCCGCAGCGCCCAGCCGTCCTCGCGCAGCTCGATCGGGTGCGCCTCACCGTCGACGTAACCGGCCAGGTCCTCGGCCGGCCAGCCCAGCTTGAGCAGCGTCTGCTTGATCTGGCCGCGCTCGGAGGGGTGGACGACGACGGTGTCCGGGTCCAGCCGCGCCCCGACCAGCGGCTGCACCTTCTTCGACCGCAGGATCTCCTCCAGCACGGGGCGGTCCGTGCAGGTCAGCACGAGCCCGTGGGCGGGGTGCTTGGTGAGCGTGAGCCGCCCGTAGCGGGACATCGTCTCCGCGATGTCGACCAGCAGCGCATGCGGCACCGGATACCGCGAGAACTGCACCAGAGCGTCGACGACCTGCTCGGCGTCGTGCCCGGCGGCCCGCGCGTTCCACAGCCCCAGCGGCGTCACCCGGTAGGTATGGATGTGCTCGGGCGCCCGCTCCAGCTCGGCAAAGGGCGCGATGGCCCGCCGGCAGGCATCCGCCAGCTCGTGGTCCACCTCCAGGAGCAGCGTCTTGTCGCTCTGGACGATGAGGGGTCCGTTCACGCGCCTCGCCTTTCGCTTCCCGGGCCGTCGGGGAGCGGCCGCAGACATCGGCCGCATACGGCCAAACGTCCAGTGTGCCGCATCGGCGCGCGGGGCCGGTAGCGGTGGGCCGGCGGCCCTGGTGCGGGCCGGGCGCGGGGTCGGCGACGCCGGTCACGGGGAGGCCGGATCCGGGGAGCCGGCGGCCGGGCACCCGCCGCGCCGCGCCGCGGTCCGCGGGCCCGGGCCGCGACCTCAGACCGAGTCGTCCGCCAGCTCCGCCACGCCCGTGATCCGGTGGAGCGGATACGTCCGGACCTCGTCGGCGGTGTGGTCGTAGGCCGTCACGAAGCCGCCCTCGACCCGCACCGGGGCGATCACGCGCTGACTGGCGGCGCCGTCGGCGTTGACGTAGCCGATCCAGAGCGCGGAGTGGGTCAGCACCGCGGCCTGCATCGTGGCGAGGGTCTCGGCGGAGGTGGTGCGGGGGAGGGAGCCGGGGGCCGGAGCCGGGGCGGCCCCGGCTCCGGCCCCCGGCTCCCTCCCCCGCACCACCTCCGCCGAGACC
>NZ_SDIG01000163.1:0-14606 GCF_004122755.1 Streptomyces sp. TM32 | reverse complement strand
CACCCGGAGAGGCCACCACCAGCCCGACAGCTCCAGCTGCAAGCGCGAAACGGGCAGCACGTTACTTACTACCCTCTTATAGGGGGCCTCCTTTTGCTGGTGCTGCTCATGCTGGTGGTCGTCGTCGGCCTGCTGCCATACGCCGGCGGAGGCACACACCCCGAATAACATCGTTCAGATGTCCCGCTTTTCCAGGGAGAGGGCACCGACAGCCAGGATTGCCCCAGCCCAGGCAAGGGTCGCTGCGCATGCGGTGAGGGGCGAGAGGTGTCCAGGCAACGAGTCGATACTCGTAATGGACGAAGCCGTTGCACTGGGGAGGTAGGGCTGTATGTGCTCCATGGCGAAGCTGACCGTCGGGAGCAGCAGGAAAAGCGTCAGCGTGGTGACCAGTGTCCCTGCGCTGGAGCGGATGAGTGCTCCCAGGCCCAGCGCCATCAGGCCGCACAGTGCGAGCTGAAAGCCTGTGCCGAAGACTAGCCTGAACTGCGTCCCCGTGGAGGTGAGCACGGGGATGTGGTACTGCGCGAACAGGAGGCGGGCGATGATGAGCAGCGACCCGGCTGCGACCGTCCCTATGGCGAAGAGCGCTCCTGCCAACACCGTCGCCTTGCCTGCCAGTACCTGCCAGCGGCGGGGGGCGGCAGCGAAGGTAGTGCTTGCCTGACGTGAGCTGAACTCGGAGGTGATCAGAAGCGCACCGAGTACGAGCACGGCGAGGCGTGCCAGGCCTGTGCTGACGAAGGACATCTCCAAGGGGTCTCCCGCATCCGCTCTGCCGGCCAGGTCGGTGGTCGCGGCGAGGAGAGTGAAGACGGTCCCGAAGGCCACTGTCACGAGTGCCGTGAGTGACATCAGCCAGCGGTAGGAGCGCAGGGAGACGAGCTTGGTCCACTCCATGAGGACGGCGTGCTTGAGACTGAGCATGGTGCTATGGGCCGGGGGGTCGCGGTGCACCGAGGTGGTCGTCATGCGGGCCATCCGCGGGTGGTGGTCTTCTCCTGGGCGGTGAATTCGTTGTCCTGCGCTGTCAGACGCATGAATGCCTCTTCCAATGAGACCCCTTGTGGCGTCAATTCGTACACGGGGATGGCGTGTCGGGTGATCAGATCGCCCACGGTCTCTGTCGACAGACCGGTGACTTCAAGAAGGTTTTGCTGCTGGGAGCGCAGGTGGCCTCCCGCCTCCCGCAGCACCTGCTGGAGGCGCGGGTAGTGGTCACTCGCGGTCCGGATACGAATCCGGTCTGAGGAGTAGCGGGACATCAGTTCCTGGACCGGGCCGGCCGCGAGAATCTCGCCGCGTCCTATGACGACGACCCGATCTGCCAACAGGGACTGCTCGTTCATCAGGTGGCTGGAGACGAGCACGGCGCGTCCCTGCGCCGCCAGGTCTCTGAGCAGTCCGCGCAGCCAGACGATCGCTGCGGGGTCCAAGCCGTTCATGGGCTCGTCCAGAATGACGGCCTGCGGGTCACCCAGCAGGGCGCCCGCGATGCCCACGCGCTGGGACATGCCCAGGGAGAGCCGGCCCGCCGTTTGGTGGCCGACGGCCGCGAGACCCACCAGTTCCAGCGCCTCCTCCACCCGGTTCCTGGCCAGGCCGTTGCCGCGGGCCAGGGCTGTCAGGTGGGATCGCACGCTGCGCCGGGGGTGGCCGCCGGGGGACTCCAGGAGCGCGCCGACAGCGGTGAGGGGGCAGTGCAATTCGCGGTAGGGGACGCCGTGGATGGTGGCGGTGCCGCTGGTCTGGTGGTCCAGGCCCATGAGGATGCGCATCGTCGTCGACTTGCCGGCGCCGTTGGGCCCGAGGAATGCGGTGACAGACCCCGGCGGCACGTCGAAAGAGATGTCTTTGAGCGCGAGTTTGCCTCGGTAGCGTTTACGAAGCTGCTGGACTTCGATCATGTCATGTCCGTGGCGGTGGTCGTGGGGGGACACGTGTGATCACCGGAGCCGTCCAGGTGAGTCAACCGTACGGTGTGGGTGCTGAGTTCTTCGAGCTCGGGGGGCGGGTGGTGAGCGACGACGGCCACAGAGCGGCCCTCGGTGGACCAGTGTCCGAGCTCGTCGAGCAGGGCGCTCATGCCTTCGGTATCCATACCGTTGAAGGGCTCATCGAAGACGAGAAACTCGGGGGGCTCGATGGTGGTCAGTACGACCCATGCTTTGCGTAGATTGCCGGTGGACAGTTCACCGGTGGGTGTGTCCCACCAGGCGCGGAGGCCATACGCCGATATTCGTGCGCGCAGCTCGTCCTCGCTCACCTTTTTCACCGGCCTGAGCAGCTCGATGTGCTCGCCGACGGTGAGTGCGGGGTAGAGCGCGGGGCTGCTGCGGCACACGGCGCGCCGTGTGCGCAACCGCGGCTCGTGGGCGGGGAGTCCGTGGATCGAGACGGTGCCGGAGAACGGCCTGAGGGCGCCGGAGATCAGCTCGACGACAGTTGACTTACCGGTGCCGTTGGCGCCGCGGATCAAGGTCAGGCCGCTGTCGATGCGGAAAGAGAGGTCGGACAGTACGGGCGTGTTCTCGCGGTACCCCGCGGTCACTGCCGAGAAGTGGCAAACAGTCACGAAGTGATCTTTCTGCAGAGCAGCCGGTAGGCCAGGACGAGGCAGCCCACGGCCGTGAGTGGTCCGAGGGCTAAGGCGATGGTGAGGGGAGCTGCCCAAGGCGCTGCTGCTGCCCCGATGACGCCGACGGAGACGAGGGCGCCCAGCGTTCCGACGTCGCCGGTACCGTCGGGGTTCTCCTGTCGCCCGGTCTCCACCAGGTCGCTCAGCACGGCCCCTGCCGTTGCCGCGACCGCGAGACACAGCCCGTACAGCGCCGGGACAGGCGAGGCCGCCAGCAGCGCCACGCCCCCACACACGGGCGCCATGGCCAAAGCCACCGGGGTCAACAGTCCCGCGATGTGACTCCGCGCCACCGACCGGGTCGTGTATCCCTGCTCCCAGGTCCACCTCAGCTGGCGGAGCAGCACCCCCGGACCGGCGACGGTGGCGCAGAGCACCGTGGTCACCGTCGCGGCAGCGAGCAGGGCCCCGCCGCCGACCAGCTGGTCGTTGCCGCCGGACAGTTTCACCAGGAGTCCCGGCGCGACGTACCCGGCGCCGGCCATGGCAATGCCCACCAGGCCGACGGCCCCAAGGATGCGTCGCAGTGCCACCGCTGTGCCCTGGGGCCCGCGGGCCATGGTGAGTGGTACGGCAGCGAGCAGCGGGTACCGGGGCGGCCATCCGGCGCTGCCTGTTACGCCCGGGGCGGTGGGGGGCGTGCCGGAGGAGGGCGGCCCCTGGGGCATTCCTCGCCGCATCCGGTACCACAGCAGGGCGCCGGCCACCAAAGCACCCGAGAGTGCGAGGCCCCACTTGGTCAGAAATCCGCCGGCTTGCCTGGCGAGGAAGTCGGCGTGGTGCCACAGAGCCTGTGGCCCGAGGGACTCGACGAGATGCAGGGCCCGTGTGACAGCCAGGGCAGCGAGGCCGCCGGCGCCGGCGGCTGCAGCCACGGTGATGATCAAGGTGGGGAGGCGAGGTCGGCGTGCACGGGTGGGTAGCGGACATGCAGCCAGCGCGACCGGCGCCACGACACCGCTCAGCGCGATGACGACGACGACAGCAACGACACCGGTATCGGCCTGCTTCTCTGACACGAACGCGATGCCGAACAGCGCTCCTGCTCCGGCAAGGCCGGTCAGCAGCTGGCGCATCAGCCCCGGCCAGGCGATACGGCCCAGGAGCGCCGCGTGCAGCGGGATGTCCAGCCCGCGAAGGACCGGCAAGTCTGCTGGAAGAAGAACTCTCAGCCGAGTACGTCGGGTGCCGGCCGACGCGGTCGCGGCCAGCGTGCGCAGCGCCACGACCACCAGGACCAGGCTCTCCAGTGCGGCCGGGCTGAACTCAAGCACCCGGCCGATCCGTGCGGCGAGCATGGCGGCGACTGCTCCTGCTGGACCAGCGAGAGCCAGCGCGCCGATGCACACGGCTGCGCCGCCCCGGATCACCGCTCGGGCCGAAGGACGCAGCCCGTTGCGGTAGCAAAAGTGCAGTCCGTCGGCGGTGATGACGAACCGGACCGCCCCGCAGGTTTCAGCGAGCACGCTTCCTCGCAGGTCGATCGGCCAGTTGTCCTGGTACGAGGAGGCTCGCCACGGCGGCGACAACACAGCACACCGCCAGTGCGCAGTACAAAATTCCGCCCGGCAGTTCCCTGGACACCTGCCAGTTGAATGTCTGCGCGACACCGGCCAGGAACAGCAGGACGGCCAGCAGCCCCGGGAACACCCTGGGCAACAGCAAGAGGATCGCTACCAGCACCCCGACAGTGGTCGTTGCCACTGTGAGGGTGTGGGCCATCAGCGCCAGGCCCGCGGTGTTGGGGGTGTCGACCGTGACCGGTTCACCCCAGGTCGCCCAGCCCCGTACCGCGGAGATGAGCAGGCCCGCGAAGGCGACCCATCCAGGCGCGAGAGCGAAAGCCTTGGTCGACGCGGAAGTGCGTGTGCCGGGCGTTGCATGGTGTTTCGGCATGGCGCTACCGCCCCATCGCGACGAGGACGCATACCGGGAACGCGAGGGCGGCGGCAGCGCTGACCACCCTCGCTGCTGTGGCCGAGGCTCTCCACTTCGCGGCGTCAGGGACGTGCGCCAGGACGGCGAGGAGCGGTACGGACCAGAAGGGAACGCCGCTGCCGAAACCGTCAGCCAGGCCGCAGAACAGGAGGTACGAGCCGAGGGCGGCGAAGGCGGTCAGGCCCGCCGCCGACCGCGCGGTCACCGATCCACTGTCCCCGTCAGGATCTCGCAGGCGCGCAATGCGCCGGTCGGCATAGCGTGCCAGGAGCTGCACCACAAGAAGTGCCACGACAAGCCCGAGAAAGATCGCCACCAGACCGGAAGCAGTAGCCACGCCCATGAACCGCGAGTCGACCCGCGGCCGCTGGGCCTCGATCTGCACACGCACAAGGTCTCGGCGCGACCACACAGTGATCGCTACGAGCAGGCAGTTGACCAGGCTCAGAGCCAGCAGACCCCAGTGCGGATGGCGCTTAGGGGGTCGTACCGAGGCTGCCTGCGCCAGTTCCGGCGCAACGGGGGCCGGCGGGCTTACATAGTGGGGTGAGTAGGTCATCGTGGTATGCCTCCCAGCACTTCCAGCCACGCCCCCAGCAGAAGTGCCAGCGCAGCGAGGGCCATCCAACGCAGTGCGCGACCGGCCGACTCCAGATACAAACTGAGCAGCTCCCGCCTCCAGGAGCGTTCGCCTCCTCTGTGCCGACGCCACCAGGAGACGCTCGCGATCAGGGGCGAGAGCCCGCAGACGGCAGCCAGCGTGAGACCGATGAACTCCAGGATGAAGTACGTCGCAAGAATTTCCGAAGCGGCGTACATCCCGATGGAGTTGCTGGTGGCGCGGATGACAGTTCCGATGTACATCCCGAGCACAGGGATCGAGGCCACAGTGGCGATGCCGCCGGTAGCGACTCCGGCGAACAAGACAAGCGCCGCACCCGCGTTCCGGGCGAAGATCTGCCACACCATGGACCATGGGTGGTGGGTGCCCTGATCCTGGCTGATGGGGAAGGTCGCATGCGCAGAAGCGAGCCAACCGACCGTCACGAATCCGAGCATCGCGGCAGAGGCGAGGATCCATGCGCCGCGTGGCAACCGCGGCAGCAGGAGGCGCGGCAGGCGCACGCTAGTCGGGCTCGGCTCCTGGGGTCTTGCTGCCACTGATGGGTCTCCTGAAATAGGGTTGGGCAGCGACGGTGGGCCGACTCGATTGGTGCGAGTCGGCCCACCGGTATCCGCCCAGGAAGCGGATTAGGCGACGGCCTTCTTCCTCCCGAAGAACTTGATCGCCCACGCGATGGACCCGATCGCAGCGGTGCCCAGGCCGCCGCCGAGAAGCAGACCAACGGCGGCTGCAGCCGACTGCCCGGCGATGACAGCGTCCACGATCTTCGCAGCGATGGCAGCCGAACCGATGCCCGCGGAGCTGAGGATGCCGGCGACGATGAAGGTGGTCAGCGCACCGCCGACCACGCCCGCCAGACCGAGGACGGAAGCGACCAGGCCGGTACGGGAAAGACGTGCGGGCCCGCGGACTGCAATCTCCATGAGAGAGACCTTTCTTGAGTTCAGATGATGTCTGATGAGGGAACCGAAATGCCGGCACTCGCGCTACAGCCGGACGTTCATTCGCCGGTGACGAGCAAGGCCCGGCTGGCCTCCAGGACGCTGTCCAGGGGGCTCCGAGTGGCGCGGCCGGTGGGGTGAGAGGCATGCTGATGCCGAAATACGCATGAGGTGTGAGGCGCCAGCAACCATCTCGGTAGCGAAATCTACGTTAAGCGTATCTAGATATCAAGCTGGGGTAGAGCTCTCCTGCCGATCACAAGCCAGCAGTCCGGAGTTTTCTTTATGCCGCCACGCCGGTTCGACGCCAAGCGTCTCGTGAAAGCACGCAAAGCCCTCGCTTCCACCCCCACCCAGGCCGAGGTGGGCCAAGCCGTGGGTGCCACCCGAAACGCCGTGAACGACTGGGAGAACGAGCGGTCCAAACCCGCGGAGGACAAGCTCCCGGCGCTCGCCCGCTTCCTCAAGGTTCCGCTGGACCGCTTCGCCCCGCGCTTCGCCCCGCCGGATCTGGCAGACCTGCGGGCGGACGCAGGCATTCCCCAAAAGGACGTCGGCGCGATCATCGGACGGCGCAGCCACATGTCGGTCAGCAAGGCCGAGCGAGGCATCAGCCGGCTCAAGCCGGAGTACGAGCAACCGCTGGCTGACGCCTATGGCGTGAGTCTGCAAGAGCTGCGCGACGCGCAGGAGCGATCGTTCGGCCGCATCGTGCCCGAGCGGCGCACGCGCCCCGACGTCCCCCAGACACTCGCAGACAAGATCAACTACCTGCTGGGGCACTCCTACCCCGGAGAGCAGGTCCCGCCCTCCGATGCCGAGATCGCCGATGGCATCAACCAGTGGGCAGGCGCCCCGCTCGTCTCCGCGCACCATGTGGAGTTGCTGCGCACCGGGCAGGAGACGAACGCGACGCCCCCGGTGTGCGAGGGACTCAGCGAGGTCTTCGGTGTTTCCTCCTCCTTCTTTAAGTCCAACGAGGCTGTGGTCCGCCAGGTTGTCGAGGGGTTGCAGGTGATGCTGTCCCACCGCGAGGGGGACATCGGTCGAATCGCCGCCCGTGGCCTTGGCTCCGAGGGACTGCCTGAGGAGGTCTTGGCTTTCGTCAACGACTACGTGGCGGGGATGCGGGAACGGGGTATGCCTTCCGCCGACGGCAGTGAGCAGTAGCTCCGTTCCTCTGGCCCGGCTTACACCTTCGCGGGCGGCTGCTGCATGCCGCGCGCGACGACGGTGTTGATCCTCCGCAGCGCGCCGAGGTCTTCCAGGGGGTTCCCGTCAAGGACGAGCAGGTCGGCGCTGTACCCCGCGGCGACCTGGCCGACCCGGTCGCCCAGACCAAGCGCCCGGGCCGCCTCGGCGGTGGCCATCTCAAGGATCCGGCCGGGCGGCAGCCCCAGGTGCTCGTAGCACGTCAGGCTGCTGGCCAGGCCGCCGAAGTGCGCGCGCTGGACGCCGGCGTCGGTGGCAGCGACCAGCCGTGCCCCCGCCTCGGCCATCTCGCGTACCGCACCGAAGATGGCGTTCGCACGCTCCTGCCCGAAGACCTTGGGAAGCATCGGCCAGTGCGGGGTGGTGGTCGGGCAGACGTAAATGCCCTTCTCGACGATCTGTGCCAGGACCTCCTGACGCAGTTCGATGCCCTCGGCGGTCATCCAGGTGCAGTGCTCGAGGGTGTCGACCCCTGCGCCAACAGCGACTGCGATCCCGTCCGCACCGTGGGCGTGCGCGGCAACAGGGAGGCCGGCCTGGTGGGCCTCCTGGACAAGCGCGGTCAGCTCTTCGGGGGAGAACTGCGTCTCATGGCTCTTGGGGCCGCCCTTGGTCAGGCCCCCGCCGGTCTCCATGACCTTGATGACCTTGGCACCGGCCTCGGCATTGCGCCGAACCAAAGCGCGGATCTCCTCGATGCCGGTGACCTCGCCGCCAAGGAACCAGCAGTGCCCCCCGACAGGCGTAACCGGTGTTCCGGCGGAGATGATCCGCGGCCCCACTGCACGGTTCTGGGCGATCTCACCGGCCAGGCGCAGCACCAAGTGGTCCCGGTCGCCCAGGTCTCTCACGGTCGTGACGCCGGCGCTCAACAGCTGCTGGGCACGCTCCCTCATCGCCTCGTACAGCGCGTCGTTGCCCTGCTGCTCGAACGTGCCGAGCACGTCAGCACTCGCGTCGAAGCACAGGTGGACGTGGGCGTCGATCAGACCGGGCATGATCGTCGAGTCAGGAAAGGACAGCCGGGGCTCACCGGGGTGCGCTTGCGCCTCTACCTGCGCACGTGGGCCCGCTGCCGTGATGGTGTCGCCCGTGATGAGGACCGCGCCGTCGGGGACGTTCCCGTCCGGGGTGAGGATCAGGCCGGCGGTGATCAGCATGTCGACTCGCTTTCCCGTGCAGTGGTTGAGGACCTGGTGCGCAGCGCGTTGGACAGCGCCACGAGCTGGCGGACATCAGCATCGCGGTTGTCGCCTTGTGGCACAGCCAGCGGGATCGGCCGGCCAGGAGCCGGGACGCCCTGCTTGCGGGCTTGGACTGCACGGCGCACATGCTCCGCGAGGGTCTCCGACGGCTCGAGTTCAAGGACGGAGCCGTTGCCTTTGCCGTTCGGGGCGTGAAGGTAAGGGCTGATCTGGACCAGCCCATCCCGGCACTCCACGATGCGGCGGTGATAGCGCCGGTGGACACCGCGGGCCATCCAACGGTCACGCCAGGACGCGGACGCAGGTCTGAGGACCGTGTCAGGGCACGCCTCGGACAGCAGGGTCCACAACGGGCGCAGCTGACGGTACACGCGCCGGTGGTGACGGGAGATCTGCCAGATGGAGATCCTGGCCCGTGCACCGGGGTAACTGACGCCGACCACGAACAACGGGATAGAGAGCACCAACACAAGGGCTGCTACCAGGTTCAGCGGAGACGGCACTCTGCCCCCGCACCAGCGGACGACGACGAAAACCGCACGGACCGCGGAGGCGCCAGCCATGCCCAGCAGCCCCGCCGCGGCAAGCCACAGGCCGGTCGACTGCGGCCGACGGGACATGCGCGCATACCGGCGCGTCCACCAGCAAGAAGATGCCAAGGCGTAGACCAGATACAGCCCGGCCACGAGGTAGAACACCGCGACCTGAGGGATGGTCATATGGGCGCCGGCGTAGCTGCTGAAGTCAGCGTCTCGCGGCGCGGTCAGGACAGCAGCCGCGATGGTGGCCATGACCGCGAGGACGGGAATGCTCTCCCACCGGGCACGCCGCCGGCCAGCAGGCCCATCGGCAGCGGAGCGCAGGTAGAAGCACATCAGGAAGTAAGCCGTGGCCAGAAGTAGGATATTCTGCGCCAGTTTACCCGCGTTGGAGTGGGCGCCCGCGCCTAGCGCCGCACCAGCGGCGGGCATGGCCACCGCGTAGGACGCGAGGAGGCACACCAGACAGAGCGTCACCGCTCGCAAGGGCGCGTTACGGGGGTCCCGGGCAAGCTGATACAGCTTCCAGGCCACGGTGGCCACCAGGCCGGTGAGGAAGACCGCGAAGCTCGCCATCGCCATCACAGCCACCCCCAGCGGTCGCCGAGGGCAGAGTGAATCCGGCGGACACTCGGGTCATCCATGGGGGTACTGACGCAGTCGAGTACGGCAGCCCACTCCAAGATGATGGTCGCAGCCAGTTCGGCTTCGCACTCCTGATCGTCGTTGTACGAGCAGCGCCCCAGCACTCGGCGCACCGCACTCTGCTCAACCCCCGGGACCATGACGTCCCAGGCCACAGCACTGTCATCACCCCGGTGATCGCCAAAGATGTGACCCATGACCTCGTGCAGAATGATGTGGTCCTGGTGAAGCCCGGTGGTCTCCTTCTGGTAGAGCACGAGATCCACGGTGGCCGTCTCGACCCACAACCCGAGCGGACCCGGCTGCGGCAGCGGAAAAGCCTGCAGGTCGATCGGGCGGCCCCTCTTCTGCGCGAGCGCCTGACATAAGTCGGTCACGCGCAACGGCGACTGGACGTCGAGAGCCCGCAGTTCCTGCCGAATACGGCGGTGCAGGCCGGCCTCTACCGAGCGGCCTCGCCCACCGAACCACTGGAGCCGGTTCAACCAGACCCACACGGGCATACGGGCATTCCTTTGGTACTCATGGCCGCCTGCGACACCCGCGGCGAGCCGGACCGTGCGTACAAGAACTGTGGTGCTGAAGGTGAGTTAGGGCCCTGCCAGCGCCGCCGTCACGGGCAACACAGGGGGCCGGGATTCTCAAGGTGTGAGCTCAACCGGGGGACCCGTCACACGCGGGGGTGCGCGTATGAACAGGCACAAACACCCCTCTCTTACGAAAAATAGGCATTAGCTGCCGTCAAGCACCGTTCGCGATAATCACACAAACTATAGGAGGACTTCAACATGTCTTTACCTTGATGTCCACCTGCTGCGCTCTCCCTCGTCACCAGGCACGCGTCGAACTGGGCCAGGACGAGGCGGACCAGGATCCGGGACGCCTCGGTGTGGCCGCGCTCAGGCAAGTCGATCCGGCTTCGCAGGGGGCGGTCCAGGGTGCGCACGGAGACCTCTCGAAGGGCAGCATGCGTTGCTCGGACCAGGGCAGCACGGCGTGGGCGGATGGAGGCGCTGGAGGCTGTCCCTACCAGGGCAAGATTCGCCCTGGTAGGACATGCCTGATAGGGAAGGGCGGGTGAGTGAGATACCCCCCGTTTTGACGATGACGGCAGTCAGCACCATCGAGGTCACCGACCAACACGACCAGGACAGCGCGGACTCGTGGGTGGTGATCGAGACCGCCGAGCAGGGACAACTGCTGCTGAACCTTCCCGGCCCGATGGCCGACGCGCTGACGGAGGGCACCTCGCTGCCGTCCAACCAGCCCGGCCCCGGCCGCCTGGTGCTCACCGACACCGAGATCAACACCTACCGCTCACACATCGTCCACCGAACCGCCGTCGCCCGCTGAGCACCTGCCCGGGATCTGGGCATTTGGAAGGGCCCAGCGACCTCGGCACCGGCCAGATCCGTTCTCTCCCGGGCGGCGGCCTCTTGCTTCTGTTCAGACTCCGGTTGCGTCCGCGCGGAGGTCCACCAGCAGGGGCGGGGCACTGTCCCCCGTCACGGAGGTCACGGAAAGGACCGCATGTCCGGCCGGGACGGTATGTGCCAGGTCGGAGGCGGACCAGCGCTCACGTTCCACGGTGCGCACGGTGACGGCCTGCGCGGTGACGGCCTTGCCGGTCACCGCCTGCCGGAAGAGGTGCATGGCCTTCATGCCGGCTCCTTCCGCGATGATCTGCCGGTCCGTCACGTCACGGGTCTCCACCCACTCCTTGCCCCACACTTCAGCGAACGGCGTCCCGTCCCAGGTGGTGACGCCGGCGAAGGCCATGCGGCAGCCGACCGCGCCGAGCAGCGAGCCGCGGAGCGCGGGCGGTACGTCCTCGAGGGAGCGCAGGGTCAAAACGGCGCCGGCGTTGGCGGATCGCAGGCGCTGGAGGCCGCGCAGGGCGTCCGCGGTGATGGTCTGTGCGGCGTCGGCCAGCACGAGACAAGCGAACGGCGGGTGGCCGGTGCGGGCTGCCGCGCTTTCGGTGAACTGCGCCAGGATCAGCCGGGCCAGGATGCGTGAGGCTTCGACGTGTCCGCGGTCGGGCAGATCGATCCGGACCCGCAGGGGCCGGTCCAGGGCGCGCAGCGAGACCTGGCGGGTTCCGCCGGCGGGGTTGAAGAAGGAGGCGAAGGCGGGGCGGTCCAGGCGCGCGATGCGGTCGGCCAACTGCATGGCCACGTCGTCCGGTCGTCCTGCTTGCCGGGTGCGGACATCGAGTTCGCGGAGCGCGGCGGCGGATTCCGGGGTGTCCTGGGCGGTCAGGGCGGCGCGGAGGGTGTCCAGGGCCTGCGGTGCGTCGTCCAGCAGCTCCCGCAGTTCCGGGACGCTTGGGAAGCGCTCGTGGGCGGTGCGGAACGGGCCGAGCAGCTGCGCCAGGGCGGCGCCGGCGCGCCGGGTGTCGGTGCTGCTGTCGCCGACGAGGGCTTCGGCGAGGATGGCGGCGGCCTCGTCGGGGTCGGGGGTGCCGCCGTAGAGGTCGAGGTCGTGGTCCGAGTTGGGCTGGCCGAGCCGGACGACGACGTCGAAGGCGTCGTCCGGGCCGAGTGCGGCGCCGGCCGGGCCGACGGCGACGAGGGCGCACTGCCCGGCCAGGGCCTGGAGCGCCATGGCCTCCACCACCGGACGGACGATCCGGGCCAACTTGCCGCTCCCGGCCGGGCCGACCGCCAGCAGCGACGTGCCCAGCAGGGACGGCTGCAGGGCCATGCCGGCGCCCCGGTAGGCGTGCGGGGTGCGGTCGACGTCGGCAGCGGTGCCGATTCGGACCTGACGGGCCAGCAGATCGTGACGGGCGGTCCGGCGAGCCAGGTTGCGGTGCCCGGAGGGGTGGGCGTAGGCGGCGGCGCCGTGCTTGAGGACGGTGGCGGTGAACGTGGCGGTGGGGATGCGGCCGGCGCGTACGGAGTCCCAGACGTGCAGGATGCGGGCGGCGTCCACCTCGGTCATGCGGCCGGAGCGCACTTCCGCGGTCAGCCGGTCGGCCGCTTCCACCGCGCCGTGGGCCCGCAGGTCGGGCCACTGCACGGGGTCGGCCGCGGCGCGTGCTGGGGTGGCCTGCAGGGTCTGCGGGTTCTGTTCTTGCAGTCGGCGCCAGCTCAGCCCCACGGTACGGCGCGCCAGCTCCCTCCAGCGCCCGATCCGCGCGGCCGCGACCGTGAGGCCGATCGCCCAGATCGCGTAATAGACCCACGCCGCAATGACGAACGACGCGGGGTCCTGCGGGCCCAGCACAGCCAGCGGCCAGAGCCACCACGAGCCCAAGTAGCTGTGGTAGAGCAGGGAACCCAGCAGCCAGGCGGCGAAGGCGGTCAGCGCGACGCCGAACACGAGCTGGCGAAGGGGGGGTTCGTCGACGGGTTTGTCGGGGCGGGGGCGGTGCCCGAGCGTCCAGATGCCGGGGCCGGCGGGTGTCCGGGGGGCGCGGAGCCACCGGACGAGGACCGGGTCCGACGGCGGCGCGACGGCCGGCGGAGGCACGGTCGGCCGCGGCGGTACGGCGGGGTATCCGGTCGGCGGTGGCGTGCCGCGGGTCTCGTCGGCGGCGGTCATCTCGTCTCGTCCCCCTGCTCGTTCGTGACTGGGGTCACCATGGTGCCCTGTGACGTGCCGGTGTACCGACGTGCGGCGTCCGGACGTTCAGCAAATGCTGTGCCCCCTCCGGCCGGGCTGGAGGGGGCACGTTCGTCGCTGGTCAGCGGCTTGACGATTGTCGCCGGTCGGCGCGGCCGGAAAGCCGCCGCCGGGCGGGGCTCAGGAGCCTGTGTCCTTCTGGTCCTTCTGGCGGGGCGGGCGTGCCTTGCGTTGGCTGTGGGCCGCGATGCCGCCCTGCGGGCCGTTCTGCACGGTGGACGACCGGCCGCCGCTGCTGGCGCCGCTGGAGCGGTCGGAGTGGGTGCTGATGCCGCGCATGACCCCGGCCGCGGCGCCCGACCCGCCGGTCCCGGCCGAGTTCGCCATCGCGTTCAGCGCGCTGCCGGCGACGCGGCCGGCCATACGGCCTTGGATGCGGGCGACCTTGAACGCGTCCCCCATGCCGGGCACACGGAGGATCAGCATCACCGACGCTCCGATCGCGAGGCCGGTGACGGCAAGTCCGGTCATGACGCTGCCGTGCTCACCTTGGAGGGCGGCGGCCAGGCCCAGCACGATCACGATGATGGGCTCTATGCCCACGATCGCGAGGATTCCGCCGGACCAGCGCCGGCACTTCCCCCACCAGTCGCGATCCACCAGCCCGGCGAACACCAAGATCCCCAGGACTTCCCCGACGAGGAGCGCCAGTCCTCTCAGGACCATCAGCAGCCAAAGGGTGCCGCACAGCAGCAGCGCGAGCAGCCCCCGGATCAGCCAGATCAGCGGGCCACCGCCGCCCGCGCCCGATTCCAGGTCCCGGGCCATGGTGGTGAACAGATCTCCGTTCGAGCCGAGCGCCGACGCGAGAGCCTTCGTGAGTGCGCTGACCGCCTCGATGACCACGTACAAAATGGCGGGGCTGAACGCGGTGACGGCCACCGCCACCCACAGCAGCCCGACCGCCTCGCCCATCGCGGTGGTCAGCTTCGCGCCGTTGACGGCGCGCTTGGCCACCGCCTTGAGCCACAGGACCAGGACCAGGATGGACGAGGCCGCGAACACCACGGCGTAGGTCCGGACGAACCCGGCGCCGGCCAGGTCGATCTGGTGCGGCGACTCGATCGCCTCAGCCAGCTGCCGCACCATCCACCCCGCGGCCTTCCCCACCGATTTCGCCAGACTCGTCATCGGGTCCAGGGAATCCAGCGGGGTGCCGGGACTACCCGCTCCCCCACCCCCACCTCCCCGTGTGACGCGACCTCAGGGCCCGCGTGGGAGCTGTGCCGGGGC